>WAPZ01000490.1 GCA_015520535.1 Candidatus Heimdallarchaeota archaeon | reverse complement strand
ATTCTGACCGTACTATACGTAATGCACTAAAGAAATTGATGGTTCTTAACGTTGTTGTGAAAAAACCTAACCTTCAAGATATGAGAAGTAGTTTGTATGTACTTTCTATTACCAATCAAAAAAGAAAGAATAATTAACGTAAGTGATATATACGATTTAGTTTTAGGGCGTTACGTTATTCTGTTGTCAGTTCTTTTTCTTTCTCTTTTATCTGTGCTTGAATGTTGCGGCAAATTTCGCGGAATTCGGTAAACTTGGTGCTTAATTCTTTTTTCATACGCTGTACACGATCCAAATCAAAAAATAGTTCTTCTTTAATCCAAGGAACTTGTGTAAATTCTGTAAATGAGAGTGACGCCACCTTTGTTCCTAAGTCCACTGAATGTGCAATTAATTCATCTACTTTATCATAATGTTGTTTAAGAATCCGGCGTTGTTCTGCAACATCGGGCGGAAGTTGCTCCAATGCAGCTCGAATGTTTTTTAATTCAGCCAAAGAATCTGCAAGAAAAGCTTCTGCTGTTTTGAGGATTGACGTATGTTTTTTGAGTTTTGTTTGATATTTCGTGATGATTGGATCCATTATGCGTCGAACTTCGCGATTTAATTCCTCTTGCTCAATATTAAAACTTATTTTTCTTAGTATTCCAATGGCATCAAATAATTTTTCTTTACCAAAAGTTTCTAACACGCTTTTGACGATTGTTGCCGCATCAAATTGACTTAAGGCAGTAACAATAGCTAAATGTGTTTCCGGACGCGAATCACCCAAGGAACTGGCTAACGGAACAATGGCTTGCGGATCTTTAATTTTACCCAAGGCTTCCGCCGCTTTTTCTCTGGTTACCCCATCTTTATCTTTCAACGCCTTAATTAAAAATGAAACTGATTTATTATCTCCGATTTCACCTAATGCCCAAGCTATTTGCCGGCGTACATATGGTGATGGATCTTTTAACAATAATTCATTTAAGGCATCAACTGCTTGCTCGGCTTTCAACATTCCCAATGACTTAGCCGCGTTTTCTCGGGTTTCCGAAAAATCATCCTTCAAAGCTTTGATTAATCCAGGTATGGCATCTTTTGACCCAAGTATGCCTAATTGTTCCGCAATTTTTGCGCGAAAATCTGGATCCTCATCTTGTAGCATATGTTCAACAAGTGGCGGCACAGCTTTTGGATTACCGATTTCACCCAACGCTTCAGCGGCACCAAATTTAACTGCCCAAAAATCGTCGTCAAGTGCCTTTATAAGTGGATCTAAAGCTAAATCAGGTCGTCGCTTTCCTAATTCTACAAGTTGGTTTGTAGCTGTAGAACGAATGATCAGTTGTGGTGATTGAAGCGCATTAAGCATCACACGAACACGTTCTTCATCACTAAGTTCTCTATCATCTGAATCTTCAATTAAAGGAGTATCTTCTTCAGCACTCATTAAAGTAACCTCATCTAACTAATTCATTGTTTTTTTCTTTTGCCAATTTAAATAATTTATCTTTTTATTTCCCACACCCGTTATACACAAAATTTACGTCGTTTTGTGACCACTTTTTTAAATGCATTTAAACAATGGTTTTTTGAGGACGTTTTCTGGGAAATTATGTGAAAGATGACGTAAAAGTGCTCTAAATGGTCGAAGAGCAGATTTTCATGTAAACTAGATTAAAGAATGGGTAAAATTTCCTCTAAAATCTAATTAGGTGGCTAAAATGAGCGGTACGGACGTCAAGTCTTTAGAAGAAATATGTGAAGTGATAGTGGAAACAGGTGCTAAAATTTGTGTGATCGCCGACGAACGTGGATTACCACTGATATCGAAAAATGATGGTAATGTTTACAGCGACGATCTGGAAACCGCGCTGAGTGCTCTAGCATCAATCGTTCTTTCCACGGGTGAATCGTGTGCTCGTGAAATGAGTGGTGTGTTTGAACATGCGATAATCAGTACCTCACGCGGTGATATAATAACAAGTCTTGTACCCTCTGACCCACGACTCTTAGTTGTTAGTTTAGTTGATAAGGAACTCACATCTTTATTAAAACATAAAATTGAATCGTTAGTCCCATTAATAAATGCCGGTGCAAAAGGCATTATCACCACACTCAAAGAAAGTTATCAAATAAAGACTGGAAGTCCACAGGTCGCCAAAATAAAGGCTCAATTTGAATATCTCAGAAAAGTCGTGAACGAGGCAAAGTCTATTAACGAAATCATATTTGCACTCAATAAAATTAAAGATCTAATCCCACAAATAATAGGAACGTGGACCGTTGTTGGTTTTGAAATGAATAGAGCTGCAATAGATCTCGAAAAATATCAAAAAGCATTTTCGGAACCAAATCTTGATGCCGTAAAAAAAGAGTTTCTTAAAAAGGTACAAACATGGGAAACACGTCTTTTAAAACAACTGCAGCAGTAAAAAGATTTTAGATAAAATAGCATTGAAAATAAGGATAGAAGGGGAGAAACCGGAATAAAAGAGGAAAATTAAATTATATTAAAAAAAGCGTGGTAATTTTGCATTGTTTTGCTGTTGAGCCGTAATTTCTTCTTGGGGAAAGACAATTTGGGCGAGTTCACGTTCATATCCTAACAATGCTTCTAAGATTTCTTCAATTCTTCCAAGGTCTATATATGGCTCTGCGATCCAGATGGTAAAATAAAGTGATAATTTAGCTGGATCATTGCCAACTTTTGGTAACAGACTTAAAATTTCTTTTTTAAGATAGAATTCAGTTTCATACATGTTTTGAATATCTTCTAAATAAGCAAGTGTTTGGGAAGCAATTTCTATTTGTCTTTTTGTATAATCAGACTTATCATTTTCTATTTTTTTGATAAAAGAGTTTACTGAGCGTTTATAGGCGGTCACTACAGATTCTAATTCCAAATAGACTTTTTCAAAATCACGGACACTTTTTTCTATTAGAGGTAAGCGTTCATTAATTAAAGTCAAAAGTCGATATACTAAACGTTCCGATAATTCCGGATAATTTTCTAAGCCTTCATATAACTTCTGATTTTGTGCTAACACGAGTTTTCCTAAAATCCCGAGCACAGAGTTCACAGATTTAATGCTATCTTGATGGATTTCACCCCATTTCTTGATAACAATCTGTATTTGTTTTTTAAGAGATTTAATGTTGAGTAATGGGTCAAAAGGCAAATATTTTCGTGCACTCTGTCGATTTTTGGACCACACCATTGGAAAATGCTCCATTAT
>WAPZ01000489.1 GCA_015520535.1 Candidatus Heimdallarchaeota archaeon | reverse complement strand
CATTATAACTGGGTTATAAAACGTCAATTCTGTTAAAAAAAGACGATGAAGTTAAAATTACATAAAAAAGAGTCAATTGAAGATACTGCGGCGAAAATGGACAAATTATGAAAAGAAAAGGGTGTTCCTTTTATTTTATAAATGGAGTTTTTGTTTTAGCTTATTGTAATCATCAAGTGGCATGGTTAAACTGCCAAGTTCACCTCGGTCACCGTGGAAATCGCTTCCGGCAGTTTTAATTAAGTCATTTTTATTACAAAATTCTGACAGCCATTGATTTCTTTCATGATAGTGCGCGAGTGGTTCAGTATAATTGATGTGTTGATAATTGTAATAGATTTCGATGCCATCTAAACCGTAAGAGACTAGATTTTCCACAAATTCCTGAAATTCATTTAAGGGTGTTGATGGTGGAAATTCCAATAAAGGGTGAGCAAAAACAAGAATACCGCCGGCTTCATGAGTGATCGACACTGCTTCTCTCAGTGTTAGTCGTTCTTTAGGAACATAGGCTGGCTTTCCTTGTCCTAGATATTTATCAAACACTTCATTTAGTGATTTGGCATAACCTTTTTTAATTAGGGCACGTGCAACATGTGGCCGTCCATAAACACCTTTAATTTGCGAGCGATCGAGGTCATCAATTGAAATATCAATTCCCAGTTCGTTCAATTTTTTGATGATTTTGGGAATTCGTTCCTCACGAGATTTTTGCAAACTAGTTAATCGGTTTTGTAGTGTCTGGTTAAAGGGATCTATATTAATGCCTAGCATGTGAATTCGTTTATTCCATGGGGTGTTGACACTCCACTCTATACTAGGAACAAATTGGAATGAAAAATTTTCGTTGTGTTGTTTGAGATACTCTAATGCATAAATCACACCTTTGACGATGTCATGATCGCTTATTCCAAATAAGTCGACTTTTTTTTGTCTGGCGTCTTCGAGTAATTTTTCCACGCTGTAAGTACCATCAGAAAACGAGGAATGGGTATGTAAGTCAACTTTTTTTCCATTTTGTGCCAATACAGAACGCTCCTTCCTTTTAAATCATGTGTAAATTTTAGTCAGTTATTCTAAAAAGATTGAAATGTTTTGATTGACTTTTTCAAGAAGATCTTCCACAGAAATGTTTAAGATCGTTCCGTTTTCTACGATTTTTTTTCCTTTTACAAATACATCGGATACATCAGAACTGCGAACACTATAGATAACATGCGAGATGGGATTAAAAATGGGGGTAAGATGCGGTTTTTTAAGATCTATAAGAACAATATCGGCGTCTTTTCCTTTTTCTAAAGAACCAATTTTGTCATTCCATCCAAGCACACGTGCAGCGTCGATAGTTGCCATTTTCAATGCATCATAAGCTGTGATGAGCGTCGGATTATTATGGAGTCCTTTGAAAAGCAAGGCTACCATTTTTGCGCTCTCTATCATATCTAATGGTGTTAACGTTGGTCCATCAGTTCCTAATCCAACGGGAATGTTCATCTTAAGATACTCCGGGACAGGTGCAATGCCACTTCCTAATTTCAGATTTGAAATCGGATTATGTGCAATTCGGACCTTTTTCTCAGCTAATATTTTCTTTTCTTTCGCTGTTACTGCTACTACATGGGCAGCAATTACATCACTTTCGTCGGTATCATTTGGCGTCAGAAAACCGAGTTTGTTGAGATAGTCAACCGGTCCTTCTGCGTTTTTCAGTTCTTCTTTAATTGCTATTCCGTTAGTCTCCCATTTTTCCATGCTTGCTTGAATATTTTTCCATTCATCTTTAGTTTCTGCCAAATGTATATGAATCAATGGCGGTTTTTCATACTTTTCACGATAATTGTTGGTTAATTCACGTACTTTTTGTAATACTTCTGGATCACACGTATACGGGGCATGAGGATCGATTGACACTCTAATTAAATCATCTTCTGCGTGATGCCACGTTTCAATTAGTTCTTTTGTTCGTTGAAAGGCCTTATCAGCAATCCAAGAAAAAATACCTTCTCCAACCAAACCACGAATTCCGACTTCTGAAAAGGCTTTTGCCTCCATTTTCTCTGTCAGATACATCGAGTTTAAAACCGTGACACCAAAACGTGCAGCTTCAATTGCGGCAAGTTTTGCCCCTAAATAAATCAACTCTGGTGTAAGTTTCGCCTCAGCTGGCCAGATATATTTTTCCAACCATTCTTTTAACGGAACATCATCTGCATAATTTCTAAATAAAGTCATTGCGGCATGGGTATGGCAGTTTATCATTCCTGGTATAACTATTTTGTTCGTTCCATCAATAACATCAAAGCCACGCGGTATTTCAATCTTCTCTGAGGGGCCAATATCTGTTATCGTCCCATCTTCTACTGTAATGGTGCCACTCTTAATAAACATGGAATTATTTGAAGTCATTGGTATTATAAAGGCATTTTTAATCGCAAACGCCATTAATTATCCCTTCACCTATCTTTTCAGCACTTCAGTTAATTCTGATTACGTCTCCGCTTTAAAAAATATAAATTTTTTTGTAAACGTGTATTCCATGGTGAAAATATTTTTAGAAGCAGCAAATAATTTCTTTAGTCTTTAACATCTGATTTCAAAGAAATTGCAAAATTACTGGATTTTTAATGTTTTTTTCATGCAAAGTCCCCGAAAAACTTAATTCGCTTCGTATTAAACCAATATTAGATTGATTTTTATTCTATTATGAATAAACGTTGTTTGAGCTGCATTGTAATAATTTTTTGTGTTCTCCTTATTGGTTAGTGAAAAAGTTTGGTGACGAAATTGAATTGGCCCTTTAAATTTGGCTACCATGTTTCTGCTTCCGGTGCCGTTTGGAAGGCTGTAGAACGTGCTTTCCTTTTAAAATGCGATACGTTTCAGATTTTTACATCTACACCCCGTGGATGGAGACGCCCGCCGATTCCCGAAAAAGATATTGACAAGTTTTTGAACGAAGCTGAAAAATACAATCTACGTCCCATTGTCATACATCTCCCTTATTTACCCAATTTTGCCTCTCCAGAAGAAGAAACGTGGGAAAAATCAAAACAAGTCTTAACAGATGAGCTAATTAAAGCAAATTTGTTGGATGCGGATTATGTCGTAATACATATTGGTTCACATAAAGGAAAAGGCATTGAATTTGGTATTAAGCGTGTAGTGAGCGCCCTCACCGAAGTACTGGTTCCCAGCGAATTTGATAGTAAACGTCGCTTGCTTTTAGAAACGTCTGCTGGCGCAAAAAATCAAGTCGGGGTAAAATTTGAAGAAATTGCACAAATAATTGATGCTGTTAATGATGAACGACTAGGCGTGTGTTTTGATACATGTCATGTGTTTGCTGCAGGATATGATATAAGAACGCCAGAAACGTTAGAAAAAGTCAAAGAACAACTGGATCAAACCTTTGGACGAGAAAAAATATATCTAATCCATGCAAATGATAGCAAATTTGAGTTAGGTGCAGGAAAAGATCGACATTGGCACATTGGTGAGGGATTCATCGGAAAAGATGGTTTTCGGAACTTTCTCTCTGATCCTTTCTTTCAAAAAATACCAATGATCTTAGAAACGCCCATTAAAGAAAAAGACGATGATGCCCGGAATCTCCTTACTATTCGGATGTTGGCTAAAGAAGCGCTCAATTCGTAATCAAAAATAAATCTCAAATTTGCAGTTTATTTAGGTGTTGATTTTCGGTTGTCAGCGATACATACGCCTTTTAATACAAAATAAGCGATTTCGTTTATTTTAGTGGCTCTTCGAAACCAAATTTTAAAGCAAATATAGCGTTAAATCCCTTTGTTCAATCTGCTTCGTGAAAACGGGTTTTGAGCCACCAATATTTCTTTGTTAGATCGACTTGTGGAATCTCTTTGCGTAGAGAAATATCTCCATGTATGTCGATTTTTGTCCCACATTGCGGGCAAGTATGGTTTTCTGTTAGATCAACCTCTGCTACTGTAATTTTATTCCGTTTTATGACTATATGTCCGCAGTTTGGGCAATATGTGTGATCATAGGGAGTAGTTTCGGAAAGATTGCCTATATAAACATAGTTAAGATATTTTTTTGCTAATTTTGCCGCCCAAAATAAAGTTTCTTTTGATGTGATCTGAGTAACATTGAAGAGCTCCGCTCGGAAAAAGGGATAATATTTCAATAGATGCCACGGCGTCTTTTTACCTAATTTTTCTGCAATATTTTTGGCAATAAATTCGATGCATTCGCTGTCATCATTCACTGTCGGGACGAGTGGCGTGCTGATTTCTACATGTAAACCGAGTTTTCTTGCCATGATAGCTGTTTCCCATATATATTCGACCTTACCACCGATAAAGGGATTTATTTTAGGTGCACATCCTTTAATGTCTAAATGAATGGCTTCTAAACCCACATTCGCTAAATCTTTCAGTGCCTCATGTGAAAAATAGCCATTGGAGACATAAGCCGTAAAAAGTTCAACTTTTTTGGCAATTTTGATAACATCCAATGAATATTCAAACAAGCTAATGCTTGGTTCATTGTAGGAAAATAAAATACCGCGAACATTCTGCTCTAGGGCTTCGTTAATCAATTCTTCTGGGCTAACAGAATAATAAATCCCTTCAGCTGATCTTGGCGGATCGGTTCGTGTAATCTTATAGTTCTGACACCAAATGCACCCCAAGTTGCAGAACCAAGAGCCTACACCTAAACTGAGGGCGCCGGGATAAAAATGGTAAAACGGTGTGTTTTCTACTGGTTTGACTTCCATTACTGTTAAACTGCCGTACGTGAGCATGTAAAGCGTTCCTTGATAATTTACCCGATCACGGCACATACCACGTTGTCCTTCACGAAGAATACACTTACGAGGGCATAAATAACATTGAATTCGCCCATCAGGAAGTGTCTTCCAATACGCTGCCGGTCGAATTGTAGGCAAAGACAAATCTAATGTTATCATTGATTTTCATCCCAATGTGTGCTTTCGACTCTATTTCCCATACAATTATCATATTTTCCAAGCAACCCTCAATATTCATTATTTTTATTTTTTGCTGAGTTATAGGAGGTCTTAAAATTTTTATTGCCAAAAATTAAGTTGTAATCCAGCAAGAACTGAGGTGTGGATTGGTTTGACTGCTGAATTCAGTACTGATGAGGAAATGAGAAAGAAAATTAAATTGTTTACGTGGATGTATATTGGAAGCGTGTTTATATTTCTAATGACCCTCATCTTCCTTTCCTTTAGCGAATTGTTTCAAATAACAAACTCAAATGGTGTAATTGATGCAAAAATACCCTTTTTATCAACTCTTACCTTCTATCTCTTTATTTTCGCTGATTTTTTCATTAGTTACGGTTTTATCCTTCCACAAGCACAGAAACAGCCGTTAGAAAACGCTTATCATTACTACATCGGTCTGATACCCGCATTAGCGATTGTAGGTCCCTGCATTTTTGGCTTTGTAAGTGGTGTACTCTGGTTATCGTTTGCTGGCAGTGTCAATTGGACGTTAGTTCTCCCCATGTTTGTTCTTGGTTTTATCAGTGGGATTTTTTTCTATTTTAATCTTCCTACCTTAAAAAAATAAGAAATAAATGAAGTGAAGTAAAATCTTAGGCGATTAAGGACTTAATATTTTTATTACGAAAAATTAAGTTGTCATTCGCAGAAAAATTGAGGTGTTGGTAGTTTGGCTCCTAAATTCGGTACTGATGAGGAAATGAGAAAAAAAATTCGATTATTTACGTTCTTTCATATAGGAAACGTGTTTATATTTCTAATGATCCTCATCTTTCTTTCCTTTAGTGGTTTATTCCAAATGACAGACTCAAATGAAGTGATTGATACACAAATCCCCTTATTTATGACAGTTTTCCTCTATCTCGCTCTTATTGTGGAATTTTTCATTGGTTACGGTTTTATCCTTCCAAAATTGCGGAAAACGTCTTTAGAAGAGGCTTTTCCACGCTACATCAGCATATTACCAGCATTAGTAATTGATAGTCCTAGTATTAGTGGCTTTGTCAGCGGTCTTGCATGGTTAATGCTCGGTGGCAGCGTCAATTGGATCTTAGTCCTTCCCATGTTTGTTTTTGGCTTTATCAGCGGAGTTTTTTTCTATTTTAATCTCCCTACGGATAATGTCCCATGAGAAACAATTAAAATTATAGGCGATTAAAATGACAGAAAATAAAGAGAAAAGAAACCTTATTAAGGCACGTATGATTAAAAAAGTGCAAGAAACTTATAATACTTTTACTTTTTATTTGGAATTAGATCAACCCTTTCAATTTAAACCCGGACAATATGTTATTCTGACATTGACAATTGACGGAGAAAAACTTAATCGGGCATATACCATCTCATCCTCTCCAACGTTGCTTCCACAAATTGCTCTCACAATTCAGGATTTTGGGACGCACCAAATTGCAAAATATTTGAACGACAATGTTGCGATTGGTGAAACCGTGGAGCTTCGTGGACCGTATGGAAAATTCTATTGGGAGGAAGGTAAAAGTGATAAATTATTTATGATTACCATGGGAAATGGCATTACGCCATATAAAGCCATTATTGACTATATCCGCGATAAAAACCTTGATATTGCCATAAAACTACTCTATAGCGTGCCGACCAAAAAGGATATTATCTTCTATGACGCTTTTATGCAATACCAAAAAGAACATCCCACTTTCACCCCAGTTTTTGTACTCTCCGAAGAAAAACCGGCAGATTGGAAAGGGTATACTGGTGAAATAACAAAAGAAATTCTTAGCACAGAAATTAAAGGTTTTGAAGATGGACTTTTTTATGTGTGTGGCTTTAGAGACTTTGCAAATCCAATAAAACAACATTTATTGGACTTAGGCATTTCAAAGGAGCACATTGTGTTTGAGGGGTGGTAAACACTTTTCTGCCCCTTAATTCTTGTTTCTCTTTTTCTTGTTAAGGTTTCTGCTTACTTAGTTTATATTTCAAATTTGCCAGTCCTTCGGCAAGACGTTCCATATTTTCCCGATTTTCCAATTTGTTTAGCCATTCATTAGGAATAGCATTTATTCCGAGATGTGCCCCTAGTAGACCGCCCGTCATTGCACCCACCGTGTCTTTGTCTCGAGAAACCAGAATTGTCTCCAATAACGATTCTTCATAATTATTCGGATTGTGGAGAAAGGCATGGATAGCGAAGGGAACGGACTTTATGGCAGTAACATTACTTCCTAATGCTTTTTCAGCATCTTTTAGTGGAGTTTGTTCCAATAAAAGCTTTTTACTCAGGTGTAATTGTTCTTCATAAGTAGGATTTGTAGTAAAAGCGATTAATTCGTCAATAAAGACTAGTTTCTTATCTAAATTTGAAATCTGTGTTTCTTTCAGTGCTAGTGAAAAGGCTTTCGCCAGAATACAAGCTCCTTCAATGCCTAGTGGATGAGTATGTGTGGGAATGGAGGATTTGGTTGCATTTTCTCTTATAGTTTCATCAGAGGAATCAAAAAAGAACAATCCTAAGGGTGTAATACGCATGGATGCTCCATTTCCAAAAGATCCTTGCCCATTATAAAGAGATTTAGCTGCGTCTACATAACTCCCACCAGATTGTGCGACTTTCTGAAAGATTGTTGGGGGACCGGGTCCATAGCCGCGTCTTGGTTCACGTTCATAATGCTTGTGAAAGAGTTTACCAAGCATCTCCGGATCAATTTCTCCGTTATTGCTAATAATATGTTCTGCTAACGCTAATGCCATTGCTGTATCGTCAGTATAAATTAGCAATTCTTTTTTTTCAATGGTTTCGCTTAGTTGTGTTGAAGTTCTGCTTCTATAAGCAACTTTTCCTATGGCATCGCCTAACGCGCTTCCTAAGAGTCCACCAAGGAAGTGATTTTCAATTATCTTCAAATCCATTTTTTTCCATCCATTGACGCGCCAGTTGTAGTTTGTTGCTTGTTATTCTTTATTTTTAGATAATAGTTCTTTTTGTCTTTGGATTAAAACGTGTCTAAGTCGTTCACGATCTTTGGGATATGTTAAATAGACGAAAGTATAGATAATGAGGCAGAAAATCCACGGAATGACGGTTGCCACCAGCATGGCATTTGCTAGTGCGTTGATATTAGCAATGCGGATAGCTTCTGGTATTTCATTAATTGATAAGCCTCTTTTTGGTGTTATATATCCAAAAAAGGCTTCGGCTAAAAATCCAACAATTAACGTCCCGGTGGCTGCTGTAGAACCTTCAAATAGACGTTGAATTGAATACGCGCTGCTTCTAATCTCTGGTTCAAAAATTTCACTGAAGATTGGATTGTTTGAGGCGGGTGCCACCCAAGAAATCATAAATCCGGTGAAAAAACCGAAAGCTATGAATAAAACCATCCCTATGATGTCAGCACGACGGGGTAACAACCAAAATATGACGAACATGAGCGGTATTCCCGAAAAAATGGAAATTTGTGCCACTAATGGGCGACCTTTGTTATAATCCCATCTGGCTGCCTTATCGCCGACCCAACCACCGAAAAGATTTCCTAAGGCTGCACCTACGGCAATAATTGCAAACGACAGTCCCGCAACTATTGGATCAAAGCCGATGTATTCAAACCACTGAATAACGAATAAAATGGAATTCCAAGGAATTAACCCCGCTACTCCTTGAAGTGCAATTAAAATAAATGTTTTGTTGCCTAAAATTTTTTTGTAATCCCGTGTGGTTATTTTGTAGCGTGCTTCTACTTTTTCATCCACCAAGCCTTTCAATTCGTCTTCAGAACTGCCGCGAATGGGGTCTTTAGCAAATTTCAAGATTGCCAAGCCCAAAAGAAAACTCAATGTAGCAATAGTCATAAAAGCCACACGCCATCCGTCGACGCCAAAAATTTGTGTGTCGGCAATAGCCGTGGCATAAAGCGTTCCTATTATAGCGCCGAGAACTCCAGTAAGGCCTAACCAGCCAAACGCCTTCCCACGTTCATTATCTTCGAAATAATCTGCAATTAAGGATTGGGCTGTGGGAACAATAACAGCTAATCCTAAACCAGTTAAGGCACGAAAAAAGAGAATACTGACATAATTATTTCCTAATGCCATTAAAAAGGTGAAAACTCCCCAAAAAGCGCATCCAAAAGATAAAATGTTCTTTCTTGAGTGTCGATCTGAAAACCAGCCCCAAAATGGTGCTGAAATGGATTGTAATAAGGAACGTATTGCCGTGATAATTCCGTTTTCTGTTGGTGTAAATCCTAACGTCCGTTCTAATGTCAAATATACGGCAGGAAGCATTTGGCCATCGGCATTATCAATAATATTTGCCGAATTTATTAAATATTGCGTTCGGTTACGATTTTTGATAAAATCTTCCTTAACTTGACTTGTTTCCATCTTACTGGTCTTCATTACTTTAAACCTCAACGTTCAACTGCTTACGTCCATATTTTAACGTTATGAACATCAAACGGCACATTTCTCTCAATTTTCAAAAGCTTTTTCTTTTGAGGTATCAATCAAAAAAGAAAAAACGTGCTTAATTTGGCAGCACGTCTTCGAATACATTAAAAAAATATTTTTGAAAGTAAGAAAAGACATAATATTACGTTTTACGTTTGGGATTGCATGCTTTCTGCTTTTAGCACACGTCGAAGCACTTTTCCGACAGCTGAGAGGGGTAAATTTTGGCGGAACTCTATGAAATATGGGACTTTATAAGGAGCTAAATGCTGACGGCAAAAGTCTTTGATTTCCTTTTCAGTTAATTCCTTTCCTGGCTTGACGACGATGAAAGCTTTTACGCTTTCTCCTCGGTGTGGATCTGGTACTCCAACTACAGCCGCATTTAATACAGCTGGATGCTTAAACAACACTTCTTCAACTTCTCGTGGGAAAACCTTGAAGCCACCTACATTGATCATGTCTTTTTTGCGATCTGTAATATAGAAAAAGCCATCTTCATCCATGTAACCAATGTCTCCCGTTAAGAGGAAGCCATCGGGCGTCATAACTTTGGCATTTTCTTGTGGTTTCTTCCAATAACCTTTCATAACTTGTGGTCCTTTAACGGCGACTTCTCCTTGTTCACCAATCGGCATTTCCTTGGTCGGATCTTCAACATCGACAATTTTCACAATTGTATCAGGTAGTGGTATTCCTATAGAGCCGGGTTTACGTGTACCATCCATGGGGTTAACAGTGGCAACGGGGGACAATTCTGTCATTCCATATCCTTCAACGAGAGTGGCACCAGTCTTTTCTTCCCATTGTTTCATTAATTCAACTGGTAAGGGCGCAGCTCCAGAAAGGCACGCTTTAATGCTGGTAAGATCAAAGTTTTCAATTTTAGGATTATGCAACAATGCGTTGTATAACGTTGGGACGCCATGGAAATAAAATGGCTTGTATTTATGGATCAGTTCTAAAATGTGAGTAAATGGCGGATCACCAGCACGTGGGTCGGAAACAATAATTACTTTGACCGCGTACATGGCTGAATAAAAGAGGACAACAACTAATCCAAATGCATGGAAGAATGGTAGGGCTCCAATCATTGAAGATTTTCCCGGTTCCGGGCGCGGCCAAAAGATTTCATTCATTTGGTAAATATTTGTAACGATGTTGTAGTGGGTCAGCATTGCTCCTTTCGGCGTCCCAGTTGTTCCACCAGTATATAAAATGATGGCAATGTCCTCTTTGGGGTTAATTTTTGCAAATTCGCGTAATGGTTCTGTTTGAGTAATTAAGTCGTTGAAATTATGGTCATTCGGATCTTTATCGGGAGCACTTGGCAGTTGATCCTTCATTGCTTTTGCCACGGATTCAGGAACCATGTCTTTTAAACTGGCATAAATGACATGTTCCACATCGCTGTTCTTTTGTGCCATTTTAGCCTTTTTATAAAAGTCGGGGTGATCCAAAACTATAATTGCACGTGCACCGGAGTCATTCATTTGGAATGTGAGCTCCTTTTCCGTGTAGAGTGGATTAGATCCGATGCTAGTACATCCTGCTTTTAGAATGCCAAAAAGGGCAATGGGATAAAATGAGGTATTTGGCATGTAAATTGCGACTCTATCTCCTTTTTTTAGGCCTAAGTCTAATAACGACTGTGCAAATCTGCTAGAAAGATCATCAATCTCTCTAAAACTAAGTTCTTTTCCCATAAAAGCTGTATAAATACTTTCGGGATAGTTTTTTGCGGTTTCTACTAAAATATTAAATAGCGGTTTTTCGGGATAATCAATATGTTTTCTCGCATATTGTGGCCAAGATTTTTCTAACCATGGTGTATTCAATTTTTCTC
>WAPZ01000488.1 GCA_015520535.1 Candidatus Heimdallarchaeota archaeon | reverse complement strand
ATTACTGCAGTTAATGATCCACTACGGAATTTGTCCTCCGCATCTAATCGGACATCTTTACTAAGGGACGAATGATGCACTTCTACACCTTTAAAGTCTGGTAAAAGATTTTGTTCAATTAGTTGATTAATTTTCCATCCTAAAATTTCAGCAAGCTGCCGCGTGTTAGTAAAAATTAGGGTAGATGTTGATTGTTTCATAATATCAACAATTTTTATTAGGCGCAGTGCATCTTCACGAGAAATATTTAGCGTTTTGCTCCAATGGTTAATCTCGAGCATTCGTTCTGAATGGGATTGACGCTGGGGAAAATCAACCGTAACCTGCATGTTGGGTTTTTCTTTGAAACTGACTAAAACAACATCCTCCGCACGCGGAAAAATATATTTCTTAATGGCTTGTAAGTTGCCAATGGTTGCTGAAAGCCCTATAATTTGCAGTTTATTCTGAGAAACGCGTTTTAATCGTTCTAAAGCTAATGTTAATTGAACACCACGCTTTGTAGCCACAATATTATGAATTTCATCCAAAATAACGATTCTTAAGGTTTTAAGATGTTTTCTTCCAATTATTTTTGCGGGTAGAATAACTTGTAACGATTCCGGTGTGGTTACCAAAATATGTGGCGGTTTTAACGTCTGTCGTCGCCGCTTAGCTGCCGAGGTATCGCCATGTCGTACTTCGATTCGTATTCCAATTTTTTCACCAATAACGGGAAGAACTCGCCTAAAAATGTCTCTATTTAACGATTTTAGCGGTGTAATAAATAAAACGTAAAAGCCAACTGGCAATTCATTATTAGATTTTTCTTTTAATCGTAATAGTTGTTCAATGACGCCTAAAAGAGTGCCAATTGTTTTACCATATCCCGTTGGTACCGCTATTAAGGTATGTTTGCCCTCAATAATTGCAGGTATATAAACATCTTGCCCTAAATTGGGCTTTTTGATTCCAAATTTGGGTAACAGTTTTTTCAATTCGGGATGTAATAACTCAAACGGATTTTGCATCATCTTTTTTATGAACCTTAGGCGAATTTTAAAAGAAAAAAGTTAAAAAAACGATGTGTTTAAATTTTGGAGAAATAAAAGAAAATACAATGGTAAAGAGAGAAACTGGGTTATTTTTTTATTGTGCAGTTGCGGCAGCTTGCATCTGCTTGAGATAGGCATCTAATGGTATTAAAACTTTACTTTTATGGACTTCTACTTGCTTTAGTGGAACGATTTTTTTACTAGCTTCATTTCGGATCTTTTTTGCCAGCTCTCCCGTCAAAAAGTGTTCGACGAAGCGATGAAAAGTATATTTTTCCGATTCTTCTTTGACAATGTCTAGGATTAATCGACTGACGCCTTTCTTCTGTGACGTTAATATACGTCTATAGGTAAAGGCAGAAACACTTATTCGAAGGGGTACACCGTCTTTTGTCCGAACATTACTGATACTGTCAATTCTTGTGCTGCGACGTTTAACCAAAAACCGTAAATAGTCACTTTTGTAGTAATGCCCCTTAAAACGTGTTTTTGCATTATTTCCTTGCACTTCAGTAATTTGAAAGGTCACCATTACATGGGAGCGTATAATGAACTTTGGACTAATATCTGACATTGGTACACTAACGGTTCTTCCAATGAGTTTTTTCGGATCGTCGGTCACTGTTTCAGCAATTGGCTTTTCACTTGTTCCTAACAGATCCACGGGTGTTAAAATATTATAAATCGATTTGGTATACCATTTATCGACAACCTTCCCAGTTCTCCTTGATCGGGAGGATTTTGACCGTCTACTCAACCTCTTTTTACTCTCCTTTCGTTTTATTACGGTAAGTAATTAATCATGCGAACTATTACTCTAATATACTCTCTTAAATCAAATCCTTGCAAATAACACTGTCTCCTTTAAACTTAAAAACGTTACATTCAATCTTGATTTTTTTCTACATACCATTTTGTATTTCGCTGTCAGTTTTCAGTAAACCCTATTTTTAGCATAGAGACACAAATTTTGGCATAATAATTTCTTAATTACCATTTTTTAGGTAAATAATGGATAAACTCCATTAACAAATAAAATATGCTGTTAATTAATGAGAAATACACAAAAACCGCGATTGATTTAAAGCATTCCTTTGTCGATTGAAATAGCGAAAAACATAAACGCTTACCATTACTTTTCGATGAGAAATCATCTCGAGGTGAAAATACCTTGGTATCGTTTAAAAATGCTACTGCTGTTATAACAGGTGGTACACGAGGTATTGGAAGAGCTATTGCCTTTAAATTAGCGGAACATGGTATTAATTTAGCTCTTAATTTCCGAAGTAATGAAGAAAACGCAATTAAAACTAAACAAGAGATCGAACAACATTACCCAATTTTCGTTTCACTGCATAAAGCTGACATTCGTGACGAAGCATCAGTAAAACAAATGATAAATGAAATCTCTGAGGTTCACGGAGAAAGAATAAATATTTTGATCAACAACGCGGGTGTATTACTAGCATCAAAGATTGATGACTTAAAACTCGAAGATTTTGAAAAGGTTATTAAAACCAATGTCATTGGCACTTTTTTAATTACAAAGCATTTAGTTCCTATATTGAAGAAAAATGCTCCCGCCCACATTATTAACATCGCTTCAATTGCTGGACAAACTGGTGGTTCTGTCGGTGTTGCGTACGCCGCTTCAAAAGGGGCAATTCTCTCTTTTACTAAATCTTTAGCCCGTGAACTTGCACCCGTCATTCAAGTAAATAGTATAGCTCCAGATGCCGTCGATACAGATCTTTTAACACCGGAACAAAAAAAGTACATGAAAGAACTCAACCTAATGAAACGATTGGTTGATTCCGTCGAAGTTGCTGAAGCTGTTCTCTTTTTATTGCGAACTTCAACAGTTACAGGTCAAACAATCAGTATCAACGGCGGAAGATATATGAGTTAAGCTAACAATACCGCCGATTTTTGATTATGACAAGATTTAAAAAGATCGCCTTTAAATGACATTCATGGGAGTGTTAATGATTTCTAAAGAACTGTATGAAACTATTATCACTATAGTCGATGATAGAGTGAAGGAAATTAAAGTTACGCGGGAAGAATTTGACGACCTAAAAAAAGTCGTTAAAGAACTGGCGGAAGCACAAAAACGTACGGAAGCACGCTTAGATAATTTAACGAAGGCTGTTGCTGAGTTAGTTGAAGCACAAAAACGTACGGAAGAACGTTTGAATGAGTTGGCGGAAGCACAAAAGCGTACGGAAGAACGTTTGAATGAGTTAGCGGAAGCACAAAAACGTACGGAAGCACGCTTAGATAATTTAGCGAAGACTGTTGCTGAGTTAGTTGAAGCACAAAAACGTACGGAAGAACGTTTAAATGAGTTGGCGGAAGCACAAAAACGTACGGAAGAAGTTGTAAGAGGTTTGGGTCAACAAGTCGGTAGTTTGACCGACAAAATAGGATATGGACTCGAGGATTTAGCAAGAACTTTTATTCCACCGTATCTTGAGAAAAAGTTCGGCATTAAAGTGTTTTCTGAGGAATTAACACAAAAATTCTATCTTATCGATGACAAAGAGTATGAAATCGACGCATGGGGCGAAGGCTTACGACCCGACGGCATACAAGTTTCCATCTTTGTCAGCTGTAAATCACGTTTACGACCAGCTGATGTCGAATCTTTTAACTTTATTATCAATGAAATCATAAAAAAAGAAAAACTGGATCCCAATGCTGTAATCAAAATTCTATTTGGTTATCATATTGCACCATCTACAGAACGTGCAGCGAAAAAATACAATATTATTACTATTACGCCATATCAATCGTCTAAAATCGCCTTTAGAAGTTAAAATAAGAAATTTACCTTTTCTTTTTCCGTTTTTTCAAAATTTAAATGAAAATATGTTATTGATGTCCTTTTCTTTATGGATATTTTTAGGGACATGCTAAGAAAAGCTAGAACTATGGGAAAAAGCACAATATAATTTGGATTTGCGCCGAAGAAATAGTTTTTTTGATAGATAACGATTTTTTATATTTTCTACTATTTGTTAGGAAAAAACTCATGAAATATGGCGGGCCCAGCGGGATTTGAACCCGCGACCCCTGGCTTAGAAGGCCAGTGCTCTATCCAAGCTGAGCTATGGGCCCTTTTCTCTTTTTAGAAAAGCAAATTATTATACTGATTCTGTTAACGTGTTTACTTGTCATGTACGCTTCTTTAATTCACTTATTTAAAACCTTCTTTTGTACAAGCATTTACGTATGCGAGTATTGCAATGCAATGTTGGGGACGTTGAACATGAAAAGCATTAAAAAGTGTTGAGTAAGCCAAGTAGTGATTGGTAGGGCGAGTTTAAATCCTTATGAGGTGACTAAAAAAATGGCGACAAAAGAGGAATTTGAAACGGCATTGAACAAAATGGTATCACGCTTTAAGGATCCGGAGGTTCAAGCCTCTTTGAAGGGATTTACAGCAACAATCCTTTTTGATTTCAAGGAGGCAGGAAAATATACGCTTTGGATTGAAGATGGCGAATATAAAGATATGAAAGCAGATGTGATAGCTGATTCAACTCTTAAAATAACTATGTCCGCTGATACCTTTGTAAAAGTGATTAATAAGCAGACAAATCCAATCAAGGAATACACGTTAGGGAGGATAAAAACAAAAGGATCTATGTCCGATTTACTGCGATTACGAAAAGTAATGTTTTGATGTGGATTGGAAGCGACACTGTCATTTTGATCACTATTACGAGCAAAAAGGGATGAGACGCCAGATGAAAGTGCTAATAACAGCTGCTTTTAGTGATACTGCCATTGAAGAGTTAAAATCAATTCCACTTGAAATTATATACAGGCCATGGCGGAAAACAAGACATGTGCTATCCGAACGGGAACTTATAGAGGTTTTAAATGTTGAAAATGTGGATATTTTAGTTACAGAACTTGAAAATGTGGACGAGGATGTTATTAGAGAAACTAATTTGAAACTAATTGCGTATTGCCGCGGAAATCCATTGCGTCATGTAGATATCGACACAGCTACACGTAAAAAAATTCCCGTTCTTCATACACCGGGACGAAATGCCAATGCAGTCGCGGAAATGACCATTGCATTAATGCTGGCAATGTTAAGGAAGATCGTCTACGCAGATCGATTATACAGAGAAAAAAACATTAAAATAGAGTCAACAGAAGCCTTTACAGAAATGTATGAACAACTTTGCGGTTTGGAATTAAATGGAAAGACCGTGGGCATTATCGGATTAGGAAGAATCGGTTATAGAGTTGCCAAATTATTGAATGCGTTCGGAGTCCACGTGGTTGTTTATGATCCATATATCGGTGACAAGCGTATTGCAGAAGTCAATGCGGAAAAAGTAGATTTAGATACGTTATTAAGGAATTCTGATATAATTACAATCCATGCGTCAGTGACAGAAAATTCTATCGAACTTATTGGTCAAAAAGAAATTGAAAAAATGAAACCGACGGCTTTTTTATTCAATCTTGCTAGTCCTTTAATAATTGACGAAGATGCGTTATTTAATGCTTTAAAAACGAAAAGAATTGCTGGTGCGGGAATTGATGTGTCAAAAGATGAGCCGGTTGAGTCATCACACCGATTTTTTTCTTTAGATAATGTGGTATTAACTCCACATATAGGTGGAAATACATATGAGGTTATTGAAATACAATCAAACATGATAGTAGCTGATATCAAACGCTTTTTAAATGGTCAAAGGCCAATACATGTCCTAAATCCAGAAATTTTTTTGGAGTGAATGCTATATTGTCAAATAATCATGTAATTGTGATTGATTTAGGAAGTAGTGGAATTAAAGTCAGCATAATTTCGGAACGCGGTCAAATCTTAGTTAAAGAATTAGAAAAATGGCAGCTAATTAGTTCAGAATATGGAATTGCCACAGAAGTTCAATTGAACGAAATTGAAGCGACATTCTTTACCACCATTAAACGGGCCTTTCAGCACGCAAAAATTGAGCCTCATGATGTTTCTGCTATAAGCGTCATTTCACAGCGCATTGCCAGTGTTTTTTTGGATGACAATGGAAATGAAGTGTATATTGGATTAAATAATGATTCACGTGGGTTGTTAACCGACTTTGAATATACTATAAGTCCTGAAATGAGATCCACACTGGCACAGATTACGGGACTTACACCTACATTTCTTTTTGCACCATTGAGATATTGGTGGTTCAAAGAAAAAAGATCAGAACTAGCTAAGAAAGTAAAAAAAATAATGACGTTACATGATTGGGCAGTCTACAAACTAACTAATAAGATTATTACGGAACCATCGGTGGCTTCGGCTACTATGCTTTTAGATATTCATAAAAGAACGTGGAGTAAAGACGCACTCGATTTTTTTAAAATTGAAGAGGGAATGTTGCCAGAAATAAAAACATCTGGAGAAATTGTTGGTGAATTAGATACAAATATTGCCAGCGCTTTAGGGTTACCTACGAATATTGCCGTCGTTGTCGGTGGTGGTGACACGAATTTTGGGTTGCTTGCCAATGATCTCACAAAAAATGGCGATTATGGTTTGGTTGTAGGTTATACTACTCCAGTCATGGCGGTGACTGACAACGTCCTCTTCGACTCAGAAAGAAAAGTTTGGAGCGGTTGTCACTCTTTACCGAATAAATGGGTAATAGAAAGTAATTTGGGAGTGTGTGGTGGTTTAATTGATTGGTTTTGTGAAAATATGTTATTTAATGGAACAACATCAAACAAATATGAAGCCTTCAAAAGTCTTTTTCAGCAAGCTCCGATTGGTGCACATGGTGTTAAAATTCGGCCTAGTACAGTAATTATGGATGCGAAAAACTTGACTTCACAAAAAACGTCAGCGTTTATCGCCTTTCCCTCGCCCATACTTCCCCATATGAAACCCGTTAATATTTCAGATTTTGCTCGCGCTTTATTAGAAGGAATTATTTATGCCATTCGCGCAAATATTGAACAAATAAAAGCAGTCACCCGTTTAAGCCCTAATAAAATTGGAATCACTGGTGGTCTTCTCCATTTTTCGGCTTTTCCCCAAATGATTGCTGATACGTTGAATTCTTCGGTTTATGTGACAGCACATCCCGATGGCTCCCAATTAGCATGTGCTGCCGTTGCTTTTAAAAGTACAAAACATTTTTCGACTTTAAAACAAGCGTTGAAAAATTTAATAGCAACGTATCAGATAAAGCCAGAAGAAAAGTATGTTTCCGATTATAATGAATCATATATGGATTGGATCGAGTTTTATAAAGCCACAGAAACATGGATGGTATGAAATATGAAATATATGGAGGAAAGAAAAAAAATTGTTGAAACTTTTCGTTTTTTAGACAGACTCGGTCTAAATGCGGGACGTTCCGGGAACATCAGCTTAAGATTAGCATCTGCCTCTGAGAATGAGGAAGATTTGTTTTTAATTACTCCCAGCGGTGTGATAAAACGCCAACTATCACCAGAAGATATCTTGCTAGTAAATAAAGATTTAGATGTAATTGAAGGGGATAAAAACCCATCTGTAGAGTCTCCAACCCATATGGCAGTGTATAAAGCTCGCTCTGATGTAAAAGCAATAATCCATGCGCACTCCATTTATGCATCGGCTTTTGCAGTCGTCAGAAAACCAATCCCACCTATTTTAGAGGAACTAGTATATGTAACGGGTGGCGAAATTTCAGTTACAGAATATGCGCAATCAGGGACTGACGACTTAGCGAAAAATATTGTTGACGCATTAGGAGAGAAAAAAGCGGTTCTTATAGCTAATCATGGGATTCTTACATGTGGGAAAGACCTTGACGACGCATTAGAAGTACTCATCTCTGCAGAACGAACGGCACAAGTATATATCTTAGCTAAAACGTTAGATGTACCGAAACTTGTCCCCTCTGAGGTAATGTCTCTAGAACAAGAACTGTATCGGCTCAAAAATATGGAATAAAAGTCAAATTTTTTCCTTTTTTTGCGGTTAGCTTTTTAAACATGGAATCACGTATTGATAATTGAAATAGAATGAGACCTTCAGACCAACGCCAATGTATCTTGTGTCACAGCATTTTAAAGATTAAAAAGGCAAAAAAGGGCAAATGTTATTTGTGTTCCAAATGCTGCCTTGAGTTAGAAGAGAATATTCGCTTTTTTTCGCAATGGAGCCGAGGGACATGGAATGCATTGGTATGGCTGGTTATTCTCCAGTTATCGCTTCCAAAATTACGAAACGATATTTCTACGGCTCTGTTAGCTGGATTAGAATTTATTGGAGAAGAAATAGAAGGTTTTTATTTTCAAACGCCCACTGGAAAAATTGTTCGCTTTCGAGTTGCGGATTGCCGCTTATTAGTCCCATTATATAGTTTTGATGCAGATTATGACGACACTCATTTAACCACGCAACTCTTTGGCAGCATCAATCTTAACGGCCAAAAATCTATGGGAAATATGTTGGAAGTGCTGATTAAAGGAAAATATTTTCAGAGCACTGTCAATCTGAATCTCTGCCATACGTTAGACGAGGAGAGAATTCCTGTAAATTTGACGCATATTGCTCTGTATGCACGTAATCATCATGCTATCACAGAAATTCCCCGTGTGCCGTTAGAAGTGTGCTTATGGAAACATATTTTCTTATTAATCAAGAAATATGACTTTATTAAAGTCCCATCTGAAGAAATTCATTTTAATAAGCTCTTTAGTGATT
>WAPZ01000487.1 GCA_015520535.1 Candidatus Heimdallarchaeota archaeon | reverse complement strand
TGTGGTAGCTTTACAAATTTTGCTTTCATTTTCATGCCAATCCAGTCAAGAGTCGGAGCATTGGGATCTAAGCCAAGAACACGAGTTAAAAGTAAGGTATCAACACCATCAAATTCAATAAGACCCAAGATAAATGGTGTTTGGTCAAGGAAGGCTTCTGCACCAAAGTAGCAAACGGTAAATGCATGTAATCGCCCTTCGTTTGGTAGTTTGACCCATTCTGTCTCGCCACCACATTCTTGGCATGCTAATTTTGGATTCGCTGTCGTAAAGCCACATTCACGACATTTAGTACCTAATAGTTGGCCGTTAGCTAAAGCTGCAAACCAAGGACTATCCTGGCCATAAGAATGATAATAGACCATACTATATGGAAATTTAATAATAATAGGACTCATGTTTTTTAGATCTTTATCCGTCCATTCTTTTGGGAAGGGAATTCCTAATGCTGTAGTTCCGCTTAAATTTTTCCAATCTTCCTGTAATTTCGTAGGAATTTTTTTCTCTGTATCACTCATTCTTAGACCTCCATCTGTTATAGATTTTCCATTTCAACATCTTTTGGTCGTTCTAATATAGAAACAGTGACATAGGTTCCCGTACCGGCATGAGAATGAATTGCACCTCGTTTTGGGTTTTCAAGTTGTAGAACTTTCGCATTTTTTTCATCCATTCCGGCTTTCATAAAGTGTCGTGGGATTGAACCTTGAAGCTGCCAAAATGCCATTACTGCTTGCATAATTCCTGTTGCACCAACAGGATGTCCAAAGCCAATTAGTCCACCGGAAGGATTCACTGGGATTGTTCCCTTTTTTGGAAGGTCATCGAGTCCTTCATATTCGACATTAGGCATAAAGGGGTACCCTTCCTCGACAAAACGTCCACCTTCACCGTACCGACACAGTCCCATATCTTCATATGTTTGAATTTCAGAACTGGAGTAGGCATCATGAAGTTCAACAAAGTCAATTTGATTTAAGGGATTGGTAATGTTTGCACGTTTATAGGCATTTAGAGTAGCTACACGTCCTGCTCTAAAAGAATGAACGCCTGGATACTTTAATTTTCCACCAACGAATTGGTCGCCGATGTAATCTTCTTTCTTTTCATGTGGAAGTAAAATTACATCTTTATGGGGTCGATCTGTCATACGCATAGCATCCGTGCCAGCACCCACACCGGTGATTTCAATGGGGCGATCAGTTAACTGATATGCAGTATCTTCGTCAGCTAAAAGCGCTACCGCGGCACCATCTGACATTGCACAGATGTCAAGTCGATGCAGTGGCCAGGCAACTATAGGCGAATTTAACACGTCTTTTACAGTTATTTTCCATCCTTGTTGAGCGTACGGATTATAAAATGCATTTGTATGGTTTTTAACCGCTACTTTAGCCATGTGTTCCATGGTTGTTCCATACTCATACATATGGCGGGTTACCATAATGGCATAATTTCCGGTTCTTAGTCAATTAGACATAAGAATATCCGGTATAAAACCCGCCGACAGGAAAGTCAAAACTTACGTCACTTGCTAGTGCAATGAATTCATTCCCTTTCCATGTATTAACGCTAGACATCGTTTCCCAACCCATAACCAACGTGACGTTCCATCGTTCCGAGGCTATAGTTTCATATCCAACCTGGAAAGCTAACCCACCAGTAGCGCCACCACCTTCAATTCTCCGACTCGGTTTTGGTATCAATCCTAAATAATCTTGTACCATTGCACCGGCTTTCAATTGTCGTAGAAAATGATCAGAAAAGTATGAAGCGACGGTTCCATCTATCATTTCACGAAGTTCTTTTCGTGACACTTTAAGATCTGCTACTGCATAATCAAAGGCCTCTTTTACTATTGCTTGAAAGGTTTTGTCTTTTCGCGCTTTTGCAAATTTTGAAACTCCACCCGAAACCATAAAAACTTTTCTTGGCATGTTCTTCAACCTTATATGTTTTTTTTCTGAAAAAAGGCTTATTTGCATAGTTCTTACAAAAAGTCCGGTTTTTTTTAACCTTAAATATTTTTCCTTCAAAAAACGCTGAAAAAACTTTTTTACATAGGATGAAAAGATTAAAAAGAGAAAATAAACATGACGCACAAATCTCAATTTTTTATTGGCTAATACTCTTTAAATGTTCCTTTAATTCTTCGAATGGTGGAAAATCTCCCGGATTGTCGGTTACCCATTTAAAGGTTATTTTTCCGTCTTTTATTACGAAAAGAGAACGTTTTGCCACTTGTTGCAATCCAGCTAAGTCGTCATGAACTACATCAAATGCTTTGATGGCCTCTTTATTAAAGTCTGACAGCAGTGTGTGCGTCAAGTTGTGCTTTTTAGCAAATTCTTGTAAGACAAAGGGTGAATCGACTGAAATCGCATAAACTTTTACGTTGAGTTTATTAAATTCATCCAAATCATCTCTTAACGAGAGATTTGAGTTTGTACAGACGCCGGTAAAGGCTAAGGGAAAAAAATATAGTACAATAGTACCTTCTCGATAAAGTTCTTCTAGATTGATATCAGTG
>WAPZ01000486.1 GCA_015520535.1 Candidatus Heimdallarchaeota archaeon | reverse complement strand
TCCAAGGTAGATAGATTTTGCGTTTGTCTATTAAATCGGTTTAAACGTACTGTTATTTTTTTGATCCTAAGAAAAATGACATTATTTCTGGTTTTACGGAAAAGAATCACACGATAATGTGCTAAGAAAAAAAGGGAGAATTTAAAAAAGGAGAGTAATTGGTGCGAGTGGAATAAAAAATGCAAGGATGTATGCCAATGTCATC
Source organism: Candidatus Heimdallarchaeota archaeon (assembly GCA_015520535.1). GTDB lineage: Archaea > Asgardarchaeota > Heimdallarchaeia > Hodarchaeales > S146-22 > S146-22. Next base: position 3,113 of record WAPZ01000486.1, on the reverse strand, counting down.
AACATACCTACAGCAAAATGCGTTTTAATTGTGCCAAAGTTTGCCGGAAGCATTTCAATTGGATCTTGAAGGTTTTCTTCTGCCACTTTGATTGCTTTTAGTGCAATCGGAAGAGTAAGTAATGTGATCAGTAACCAAAGATTGTAAATGCTTAGTACAACGATTGCGGCATAGGTGGCATAGATCAATATTTTGTAAAGTTTGAAGGCTTTTTTACGTCCAAGACGGACAACCCACGTGTTTTTTCCAACTTTTTTATCGGCATAATAATCTGGGAACTCATTTATGAAGAGAACTAGCATAATGAGTATGGCAATTGGTGTGGACACGATGATTGGCTCTAAAGATAGCTGGTGTGTTTGAATATAATAGGCTGCTAGGACAAACAGCGGTCCAAATCCGATAGCAACAGCTAGCTCTCCTAAGCCGCGATATGCTAGTTTAAGTGGTGGTGCTGTGTAGAAAAACCCTAAAAAGACACCTATAAGCAAAAGTCCAGGAAGAACTAATCCATCGGATGCTAAATTGATATACAAAGCAATAAGACTCCCCGCTATAAAGAAAAGGATACCAACTAATCCTACTTTCGTAGAACTCATTAGTCCAGCTTGAATTGTTCGACTGCCTCCATTCACTGGAGTGGGGATGGGATTGACTTCGTCGTTTCGCGTCCAGTGGTCAAAGTAATCATTGGAAACATTGACGCCAGCATGTATCAAAATACCAGCTAAAACTGTGAGAATAAATAGAAACCAATTAAATTGAAGCCCTTTGTTGTGCAGATGCACAGCTGCAATTGCTGCACCTAAAAATAATGGTGCAATCGTTGCGGTAAAGAAAGGAGCGCGGATGGTTAACGCCCACAATAATAGCGTTTTTTTCGTTGACGTGTAGAGGTTTTTAAAAAATGAGGGCTGATTTTTTCGAAACTCCACAAAATAGAAGATTTTTGGCGAAAAAAAGTCAATATACTTCACTTCTGTTGGAATGATTTTCACCCATCGCGCAATAGGTAACGAGTAATATTTGGCAAAAAGCCCTTTTGAGGCTTCAGTGATTTTAGCACGGATGTGTTCAATCTCTTTTGGATCAGAAACAAATTCAGCACGTCCTTTGATCTGAACACCCTCAACTAAATCTATTGTGCCATCTTCTTTAACTTCACCAGCATTTTTTGCATTAATCTGGATGCTGACTTTTGGATTCACCCACATTTGCATTGCTTTTCCAGCTAATAGCGTGAAGGCATAAATGACAAAGCTCCCATCTTCTTCATTAATGTCATATGCGTAAAACATGGAATTAACAGAGGGATTTGACTGGCTGGCAGTTGCAATATACATCGTGTTGTTTTCGCGCAAAATACGATGTACCTTTTTAAGAACCAACCAACGCTTTTCATTTTCAGGAAGAGTCTCCCATTCTTCAGAAGAGATCTCCCTCAAATCTCGATCCACGGATTCCCTACCAGAGAATTGGTGCTCGTAACTTACATTTTTTTGCATACTCTCACCTAATTTGGTAATATTTTTCGTTTTACCAGTCGTAAAAAGCGTGTTATAAAAAAATGTATACAATGTATACAAGTTTATTTTTGTCATCTACAGCATAAAAAAGGAAAAAAGAAAGCTAATAGTTTGAAAACTGCTGTATTATTTTTCGTCGTTTTTTTTAACAGGTCGTATAGGTATACCTGCCCATCGACCGGTAGTAACTTTTCTAAAAGGTAAGACTAATGAATGTGCAAAGATTTCTGTGTTATCTTCAATTTTTACCCCTGGTGCAATAATGGTGGAGGCACCAATGATGCTATTGTTTCCTACTTTCACTTTTCCGCGGTAAATTTTCCCTTTATTGATGTAATGACCTGAGAGTATGGCATAAGTTCCAATTAATACATTGTCGCCGACTTCAATAGCGTCGGGATCATAAATATACCCGAAGTTAGCCAAATTCTTTCCCATTTTCATTCCAAATAACTTATAGAAGAAATTGGGGATTGGTGAATGGAAAAAGAGCAATTTAGTCAAATTTAGTGCAATGTCATACGAGGTATTGGATAATACCCACCAGCGAATTTGTGCGGGCGTCATTTCTCCTTCAACATCGCCTAATCGCCACCGAGCGAATTTGTTTATTACCACCATCAAGATGAGAATGGATAAATACCACGTTAAAATGGCAAGGGGTAACGCGAAATATAAAGGTAACGCGCTTCGATTCAAAAAAAAATCGAGACTTAATCCCAGCAATCCAAAAGCTAGAAGCATCATTATTAATTGAATCATCATGAAAAACATAAAAACGACCTCTCCTCACATTCTTGTGTCACATGTTAATCGTATTTGAAAAACCCTTTTAACCGTATTTTTTAAACGTTTTCATTCATAAGGCGTCAGATCCTCAAGAATCTTCTCAATGTCATGCAAATTATATATTATATAATCGGGTAATGCGTTAATTGGCTCTAAATCCTGCAATTTTTCGCTCCATAACAAAACAGTAATCATACCGGCATTTGTCGCTCCTTCAATGTCATAATAGGGGCTATCACCAATGAAGACAGCATCATTGGCATGGACATTTAATTCATCAAGGCAATGATGAAAAATCCTTGGATGCGGCTTTCTAAAGCCAATATCAGCGGAAATCACAATTGAATCAAAATGTGGCAATAAATTATTTTTTCTTAAAAAATCAATGAGTGGTGGTGAAAAAGGAAAAAGTGAAACTAAACCAATTTTGTAGTTTTGCAATTTCAACTGGCGTAATACGTTATGAACGCCCTCAGCTATTGTTAAATTGTGAAAAAATGGAGAATAAAAGGCATGTGCAGCGTCAAGGTAGAATTTTTCATTAAACGTTGTAGTTATCCCTAAAAATTGGATAAATAATTCAATTCGCTCATTGAAAGAAATTTCAATCATATCATTGTCCAATTGCGGCTGCAATTCTTGTGCAAATTCTTTATATTTATGCTTGAATGTTATAAAATCACTTTTAATTACTTTCTTTTCCCTTAAAAAGTCATACAAAGCTTTTCTGCAAGTTTCGAAAATAGTTGTCTCTTCTTTCGTCAAGGGACAAATCGTATTTATGCAGTCAAATAGAAC
>WAPZ01000485.1 GCA_015520535.1 Candidatus Heimdallarchaeota archaeon | reverse complement strand
GTGTGGGCCTTGTTATCGCTGTTTAAGGCGTATGTGGAGGGCGATCGGAGTGATCGGCTGTGTATTTCGGACATGTGCGACGATTTTTTGGCGATGGCGGAAAATCTGGCATGGATGGGCTATAAACCACCGGAATAGACGTTAGCCCGGAGAAGCTTCTTCCAACGATATGTTGCGATGAAAGATAGAAGAACGCAGATGCAAAAAGGCTGGAATGAGGTGAATACGTGAAGTAAAAGGTGTGATATTCCCAATAAGCGGAAAAATCAGCGGCTTCAATGAGGGGCAAATAAGTTTACAGCATTGGTCCCTTATCGCAGTGGTCAGCGGGACGACCCCTCATTCCGAACTTTGGTTAACACCGTTATTTTGTTGAAAATAGCCGACAAAAATATTTTTTGAGGATCCACACGACAAAAAGACGAGATGTGAATTGCTGAAAAGGATTATTGTCGGGAAAACTTTGAAAATGTCAGAGTCTAACAGTTAAAAATTACAAATAACTCTTTTTCGGAATGTGGGTTTAGCGAGGCGTAGAGGCTGTCATTGCCAAAAACCCAGGGGTAGATGAGGAAACATAGGTGGAAGTGGTGATCGAGGGGTTTTCTACCGCGTTGTGGGAGATAGTGGTCGACGATGGAATAGAGTTCTTGCAGCAAGGGCGAGATGGTGCGGAAAAAGTGGTCAATGCGTTCAATAGAGCGGTCGATGGTAATAATGACGGTTTTAATGCGTGAAAGTCGAGTATTCAGTCCAAATTTTACTACGAACACAACATTTAAAAGGAGAGAGGCAATCGTGATAGATGTGAGGACTGTATCCATCATGAAGCCTCACTTTTGTTTTATTCTCCAAATAACAGTGGATACAGCCTTTTTTTTTCGTGCTGTGGATCATAGTGAAAAGACGATTTTTGTCGGCTATGTCAGTTTTTTACAATTTCGGAAAGGCCTAATTGAGGATAAAAAAATGAGTGGCGAGAAATTTCGGAAAAAAACGATAGCAACTGGATATCTTCATGATAACTTGGTCAAAGTACCCATAACAGACGAAATTCTGTCAGAATTATACCAGAAAAGCTATTTCGGGAAATTATCCGAAGATGGCTCAGTTTTATATCTTGAACCAGAAGAAGCCGTACTCCTAATGGACAGAAATCGCCTTGTGATAATAGATCCTGAAACAAATCAAACAATCCCGTTCTCACGAGTAACACAACATTTTATCAAACAAGATTCCGATTTCTGGGTTAAATATCGAATCTACTCTGATTTAAGGAATCGTGGCTATATAATCAGAAAAAGCTCGGGTACCATCCCAGCTTATCGCCTTTACCCTCGCGGAAGTAGAATTGGGGAGTCACATGCCACAAACATCGTAATACCCCTCTCTGAAGGAAAATCAATCAGCTTAATCGATTTAGATATCATAGTTTCACAAGCCACTCGTGAACGTAAAAGGGTCATCCTTGGTATTTTAGATCGTGTCGGTGATACCACCTTTTATACCGCTTCACCCTTAGAATTTCAGCCCAATCCATATCAACCACAATTTAAAAGAGACTCTCCACCAAAAAAACAAAATAGCACCACCGATGGTGAGTAAAATGAAAAAACTCTTTCCTGACACAAGTGTAATTTTAAGCGGTATTTTCACTCAATATGTAAAAGAAGAGGCAAAAAAAAGCGAAGACATCATTATTTATCTCTCAAATACTGTAATTGCGGAGATCGAAAACCTTGCCAATAAAAAACAAGAAGTTGGATTTACAGGCTTGCGTGAACTCAAAGAACTAAACAGTTTGACTAAATATCTCCCAGCAGAAGTTAAAATAGTTGGGCAACGCCCCAGCTTAGAACTCATCCGTTTAGCACGCTCGGGAGAACTTGATGCCATCATACGATCGGAGGCACTTCAAAATGATGCTATACTGGTCACCAGTGACCGCATTCAAGCTGACTTAATGAAAGTTGAAGGCGGAGAGGTTATTTTCTTCCCACGAAAGAAAATTGAAGGCGCAAAAATAGAAGATTTTTTTATTGAAGCTAATGTTATGTCTGTTCACCTAAAGCACGGGTGTAAACCTCTTCTAAAGCAAGGAAAACCAGGGAAATGGGAGTTAGTTGAACTCGAGGATCATGAGCCCCTAGACATCAAAACACTTAATAAAATTGCGGAAGACATTATAGAACGTGCTCGATCAGTTGAAAATGCCTTTATTGAAATACAGGCAACTGGATGTTCGGTCATCCAGCTTCAAGATCTCAGAATCGTTATTACACGGCCACCCTTTTCTGAAGCGATGGAAATAACTGCAGTTCGACCCATTGTCAGATTAACATTGGAAGATTATCATCTGCCCGAAAAATTACTAAAACGCTTAGAAAAAGCCGAAGGAATCCTACTCAGCGGCTCTCCAGGTGCCGGCAAAAGTACATTTGCCCAAGCAATTGCTGAATTCTATGTGAAAAAGGGAAAAATTGTCAAAACACTTGAACAACCCAGAGATCTTCAAGTACCACCAATTGTAACCCAGTATTCACCATTAGAAGGAGATATGCGCCGAACTGCTGACATCTTGCTGTTAGTGAGACCGGATAATGTAATTTATGATGAATTGAGAGATAATCTTGATTTCAAAGCCTACACAGATTTAAGAATGGCCGGTGTTGGCATGCTTGGCGTTATCCATGCCACCAGTCCAATTGACGCAATTCAAAGATTCATAACACGAGTAGAACTCGGTATAATTCCTCAGATAATTGATACTATCTTATTCATGGAAGGTGGAGAAATTACACAAGTGTTGTCCCTTGAAATGACTGTTAAAGTGCCAGCTGGGATGAAAGAGGCTGACCTAGCACGACCCGTAATTATTGTCAAAGATTTCCTCTCTGATCAACCACAATATGAAATCTATGTATTTGGAGAACAAACAGTTGTTATGCCCCTTGCAGCGGTTTCTAAGCTAATAGAAGAGAATGAAAACATATCTGCAAAAAAACAACAATTACTTTCAGAATTAAATAAATTAACGACATATTTTACCGTTATTGAAGCATTAGATGCTCAAGGAACGGAATTTAACATTTATGCTGACGAAGAGGATCGACCACATATTGTTGGGAAAAATGGAACAACAATCACGCAATTAGAGGAAAAAACACAAGCCCGATTACATGTAAGGAATTTAGATGAATTACCCGCCTATCTAGGAATCATCCCACCAAAAAAAATCCCCAAAACACGTAAAAAAATGCTTACTTCCAAAAAAATGGCATCAATTCTAGGTGAAATTAAAAATCAAGGAACGTTAACGTTAGAAAATATTCACACCACACGCAAAAATATTATCATTACTATTGATCCGCCATTACCCTCAATCGATATAGAAATTCTTACAGCTAACAATGAGCTCGTTTATAGCGGGAGAACGAACAAAAATGGCGAGATCAAATTAGCAAAAAAAAGTTCCCACGCCAAAAAAATCCTAAAGAAGCTTAACGAAGGAGAAAAACTTTATTGGAATGCCTATACCATGTAACGATCCTTATGGCAATGTAATAAAAGATTTAGAGACTTTACACGAAATTATAGACGAAACACACCGTTTTTTTCTGATGGCTGAAAATCTTTTTCCCAACTATCATCTTTAAATACTTTCAAAGACTTTAATTGTGTTTCATTGCTTTCTAACGCATAGTGAAATAGATTGAAGACATTATGGTAAAAAGGACGAAGCTCTTCTTTATAGACTTTACTTGGATCAGCAATTGTCGTAAAAATAAGTGGTTCTAGCTCAAAATTAAACTTTTCACAATAACTAACTGCGATATTCCAGACCTCTTTGCTAATATTTTTCAATTCACGTAGCCCTTTGCTTATTGAATCATCTAATGCCTTAACTAGTTTATCAAATTTGTTAAAAGAAAGAATTATTTTCTTTTTTGCATATCCACGACGCAACTGATTCAACAAAACTCCCAACAATTTCAGTTGCTGATCCACAGTAATTAAAGGATCCCTTCCCTCGGCACGATTCGGATCTACATCTACAATAAAAACCATCGGATCGACCAATCGCAATTCACGCAACATGTGATCAAAACGGCTACGATGTGGAACAATTTTTCCATCCTCACGAACAATAAAAACTTGCCCCGGCACCGTACTCACACTAATCGCTATATTGTTATATTCAAACGCCATTTGATTGACAGAATAGGTTGTATCTCCCATTTCACCTGCTATTTTACCACTTAACAAATCTTCTTTCGAATGTGAACGAATCCATGCCAGCTGACTGCCATTATCCAACAATTCTAAGTGCAGATGCTTCCACATTGTTGTCTTGCCACAGTTCCCAGCGCCACTTATTCCTACATATACAGTTTTCGTTTCTTTTTTCCGTCGCAATGAAAAAAATGGCATATAATGCCCTCCAATTCCATTTTATTACTAAATCAATAATAACAAAACTAAAGAAGACAAATTTTCAGACATTCACTCACTTCATTCTTTAGCTAAGCGATTTGATTTACATCGTTAACAAATCGTCAATGGTATTCCAACTCACATCTGCTAAAAGAAGTGACGCAATCCGTGAACCATGTAAAAATAACTGTATGGCGTCTGGAACCAGAGAGTTTTCCGTTAACAAGGCGCGTTTTAACCCATTATGAATTTGAATAAATTTTTGATCTATCGGGTCTTTTTCATTGTTAAGTTGTGCATTTTTTCGCAATTCATAGACTTTTCTCAAAATGTTTTCCATTAATGGAAAATAGAGTACTGAATAGATTTCACTTTCACCATCCTTCCATGGCTCTTCAAATATTAGAGCCCCCAAGCCATGCTTTTTATCAAAAACAGGGAATTGTTCGGTGTAAATTGGATGTTGTGTAATTATTACTTGCAAAACTTTTCCTAAGGAACGATTACCATGACTATAGCGTGGAAATCGCTCTATGTAATGCGTAACCGGATCGATTTCATCATCATATGCCGATAACGACCCCGGAAGCTCCATATCAGTCAACGGAGCATAAATAGCCCAAAACCAATACGCGGGTTCATTAAAACGTTCAAATAAACGCTCATGCTTCAACGCAATCGCAAGTGAAATCAAATAATCTTTTAACTCCATTGAAACTCTCATACTTGAACTTTTCGTCCAATGTAATGATTCATAACGACCTTCAATCACGGAAATGAGAATCCAACGCGAAAAAAGTTTTTCAAAGAAATTGAACACAGAACTCCCAATGGCACGTCGATATCTCGAACGCTTCCCCCATAATAACAATGGATTAGCTTTCATATCAAATTTCGCCGACAATTTAAGTCGCCTCAAGTTTAGCTGCTAAATTTCAACCTAGCTGGAAAAATCTCTACCTATCTCTCCTAACATTCTATTTAAAACGCCACTTTTTAAATCAATCGTTCGACAAAGACAAAACACAAAAAATAGATGTCATATCTCTTACATCATTTTTTAAAAAAAGCAATCGTTATGCAAGAAAATAGGAAAAAATTGATTGGTTGCGCCGCCTGGATTTTCATTGTTGTAATCCACCGATTACAACAAATTTGAACCAGGGACCTCCGGGTTATGAGCCCGGCGAGCACTCCAGGCTGCTCCACGGCGCAACCGTTAGTTTATAACTTCTTTCTTTCAAGTTACACTCTCTTTATCATTGTATTTAAATCTATCTCTGCGAGCAACAAAACTGAGAGGTGAGGGCACAGCTAATAATTCTTAATTTTTTCCTTCAATTTGTCGTTGAACTGAAAAAATCTTCTTATAAAACGGATTTAAACCATCAATCCATTTCACGTCGATTATAAAGCCCAAAATATTTTTTAAAGTCGGCATTATGGCATCAATATTGTTAAAACGTTGACACTTCGCAATTTGTTTTAATTATTAACGCTATTTGACATTTAAAGATTGTATTCAAATTACCAACGGAATAAAAAGTAAAGTTTGATATTTCAGCGCTTCTACTGAATTCTTTTTAAAATTGACGTTCTCACGCAACCATGATATCACCAAACTAG
>WAPZ01000484.1 GCA_015520535.1 Candidatus Heimdallarchaeota archaeon | reverse complement strand
TTCAACTTTTAGCATGATTTGGTCGATAAATCCGCCTTCGATCTCTGTTTCCAATTCTTCCTTGATTTTCCGTTTCATACTAGTAGTAAATTCTTCTTTGACGCTCTTTTTTAGGTTTTTGACCGTTTTAGATGTGATTTTATCGAGACTCTGTTCTAAAAAGTACTTTTTGAGGGCATTTTTTGTTTCATCAGTAATTTTACTCTTGAGTTGAGTTTTTATTGCTGTTTTTAAATCAGATTTGATTTGTTCTTTTTGTTCCTTCTCTGTTGCGTTTTTGTATGCAACTAGCTGCTCTAATAGTTTTGGATTTTCTCGAATCACGTTTGTAACCGTTTCTTCAAAGGAAAAGTTGCTTCTTTCAGACGAACTCTCATTGGTGGACAACTTATGTGCGAGCTGTGTTTCAAGAAAAGTTACTGCGGCTTCTTGGAAGTGTGTGTTTAATTTTTCTTGTAGTGTTTCTTCCATTAATGTTTTCAGATGGTTTTCAATGTTTTTGGATAATTCTTCTAGTGCTTTTTCATGGACACTTTGTTTTAGATATTTTTTGATTTCTGTCGAAAGTTGTTCTTGTAGAATTTGTGGGAGTTTCTTTTCCATTCTTGAAGATATATTTTGGTTGAGATTTTTTTTCAATGTATCTGACGCTGACAACTGGTTAAGGAGAGCATCAACGTCCAAAAAGTCCACTCTTAATTTGTTTTTAACTACAAAGTAGGCATACACAAAGGGTGCTTGTAATGCAATAAGAAATATAAAGTGTTGTCTTAAAAACGTGATGATACTGACATCACTAATGAATTGGCGTAATACAAGATCCGAACCATAGATTATAGAGGCACTAATTGCAACTATAATCAAGAGTTTTTTCAAAAGAGCTTGTTGTTTTGTTGTCAAACCAAGTGAACTGCTTGGAACCACACTAAAATTTAATTTTTGATGGGCATACGGTTCAGCTTCTTTGCGGCTCATAAGTTTTCCATTTTCATCGAACAAGGGGTAAGAAAGGGCTAAAATACTCCGTTCACCCGTTGCACTGGGGACAATGATGAGATTTTTGCTTGCTTCCTTGTGTGGCGGAACATTTATTTCTAGTAATGAGGGAGAAACCACATCTTCACTAATGAATTCTACTCGAATTCCATGTCTCGGGGTCATGTTTTTAACTGTTAAGGTACATGTGCTGGGAATACCTTCAAATAATGCTCCGGTAAGTTTAATATTCTGAATGGGGCCGTCATCTTCGGTTTCAATTGATGTATCACCGATTAAACCGGCTTCTTGCAACAGCATCCTTCCTTGGAGTCCGAACAACCAGCTTACAAATACTATAAGGGCTATTATTATTAATTGGTTGGCATATAGAATCTGATAGTCCGGTTGAGTAAATAATTTGTATCCTTCAACCCCAAGCACAGTAATAGAAATGACAACAGTAAATATTAGTGTGGTGGCTATGAGCGAAGTTACTCGTTTTTTAAAATGTTGTGTTACCAGTTTAAAGCGATCAGTAGCTTGATTAAAGTATTTTGCTGTGGAAAAGTCGGTAGCAAATGATAAACTGCTTCTAAAATCGGCTTTGAATTTATTGATATAAAACCAGTAGATCCCAACGCCCATACCGAATAAGATGGTTTCAAAAAGGGTAACAATGGCAATCGTTGACCATCCTTGTTGAAAAGAGGTAATAATGGAGTCAGTATTATTAATCACATCTCTAAAACGTTCTAAAACAACTGAGACGCCAAGTATGGCAAAATTTGCAGCACTAAAAATTAAATACGTTAATTTAGCATCATTGGGGTCGTAGCTTTTCCCGGTGATCTCCAAAATTGTCTCCTCGATATCTGCGTTCTCTTCGTTCATTTTTTCCGTGATTTTCTCCAAAAAGGGTGTGATACGGATATTAAGGGAAATTGTCTTTTGTTTTTTAGGAAGTACGAAAAAATTTTGTTCCCACACTTCATTCGGCTTCAATATTTTTGTTTTATCAAGTGAAGGTGTGATTCTAGCATTACCAATAGCCTCAATGTGAAACCGCGCGTTTCGGTTGAGAGAGTTGCGAAATTTGATTTTAACAGGTGTCCAGACGTTTGCTGAAAAGGCTCGTTCTGGTAAATCGACTGAAATAATAGATACTGCTTTTTCCTCAGGCGTTAAATATAAAATGTTCCGTAATTTTTTGTCCAGATTGAATGAATGCATTTCAAGAATGACGTCGCCGATCTCATAAAGAAGGAGCGTTATAGGAATGAAAATAATAACAATAGCAAAATTAACCGTAAAATTGATAATAAATTGTCTTACAAGGGTAGAAATATCAAAAGTGGTGTTAACACTGTTGTTTGAAAAAATTACGGTTAACGAACGCAATAAACTTGAGCCTAAACCGAGCCCGACTAAAGCACCAAGTGTGTTTTCGCCGAGGCGTTTCCATGTATCTAATGACATAAATCGTTCTTTGAAATTATCCCATCTTGTTTCTGGTAGTTTTGTCAACATCCCAACAATATAGACGCCGAAGGTATCGGCTAGAATGGGAATAAAGTTTGCGGGATCAATAACTGAAAGCCCAGTTCCCGATATCAAACTTGTACCAGCTATGTTGAAGAGTCTTCCACCGGCTGCAGTACCTGCACCTACATTTTTCCCAAAAATGATGGCGGCAATGATGGGTACAATGATAGCCACGTCAACTTGTGCTCCATTAACAGCTGAAACTTCTAATAAGCGTTTTGATACCTCTAATACAGCAGCATAAATGAGACTCACGATAATAGTCTGTACTAATTGCTGTTGTGATTTTACCGATTCATTTCTCATCCATCATGACTCCTTTTTGCCTTAATTCAAGGTGTTGGCGGATTTGTTAGTGTTGACGGTAGATTTTCCGTCCCCGCTTTCTCGATTGTGGTATCATCATTCGTCGAAAGGGAGATGTTTTCCGGTTCTCGAAGCGCGGCTTCCTGGACGACGTTTTGGGGTAACAGTAGTGCACCCAATGTCCAGAAATAATATTGTAAAACATAAAGAACATCATCAATTCGGAAAAGTCCCGGATTTCCTTGCCACTCTAAAAACGTAAAATACGTATCAGCTGCGATCATAAAAAACATACCCATGATAAGGAAGATCCAGCCCCATGGAACGTTTTTATGCGTCATTTTTTCCTTAATAGCAATCTTAGTGGATGATGTTATCGCTAGCGCAATATAAAGGCTAAAAAATACTAATAAGGCATCTGCTGTAAAATAAAAAATATCCATGGCTTTATTAAAAGGATCGTATGTTTCATCGAAATTCGCTAACACTATTTTATTAAATGCTATGGCATAAAGCGCAAGAATCACGATTCCAGCACCAATAAAAGCTTTTAACAGCTGTCCACGTTTTATTGATACCTTGAAATTACTGGTAAAAAGATATAATTCGTTAATAAGCAAGATTGTCCCAATCACCCAAAATAAATCGGCAATGGAGGGATAGGGCGGATCCGTGCGATTTATGATATTGAACCCTGTCCATGTGAGTTCTCCTAGTGCATAAAAAAGCCAAGCGACGAAAATTCCCCAATATGTATCATACGAAGGTGTCTTCTTTGATAGTGATCTAGCGGAAAGATATATGCTGATGGTTGCAAATAAAATCAACAAAGAGATTGTTGATGAGGTAATTGCTGACCATATGAATTCTTCTGAAATTTGTTGTGTATAAAATAAGCCTAACCATATTACAGTAATTAGGCTAGCCAAAATCCCGAGAATTGTCGGAAAATATTCATGTAAAAAACTCATATTACCATAGCCTCAAGTTGTTTTTCCAAGTAACATAGGTGCACAAAAAGTTTAAAAATCATGTGGATATAATAGAAAGAATAACTGCGCAAATAATTGTGAGAAACCTTTTTACAGCAGTTATAAATAAT
>WAPZ01000483.1 GCA_015520535.1 Candidatus Heimdallarchaeota archaeon | reverse complement strand
CACTTACACTGACTATTTTTGCTTTAGTCAGCAATAAAGTAATAACACAAGAAAACACCAATCCCTATACCGTGGTTGAAGCTTTTCCAAATCTTACATTTAGTCAGCCCGTGGGTCTATATCATGCCAATGATGGAACAAATCGCCTTTTTGTGTTAGAACAAGCTGGAAAAATTTATGTCTTCGAAAACAACAATGAGACGAGTACCAAAACGCTTTTTCTAGATATAACGGATCGAGTACTCTCTGGTGGCGAATTAGGTCTTCTGGGAATGGCATTTCACCCCAACTTTTCTCAAAATGGCCTATTCTATCTGGATTACACGGCTAGTAATCCGCGAAGAACTATAATTGCCGAATATACCATTGATTCTACAGATCCCAACAAAGCTGATAAAAATAGCGAACGCATTATTTTAGAAGTGGAACAACCGTATTCTAACCACAATGGTGGACAAATTGCTTTTGGTCCCGATAATTACTTATATATCGCCTTAGGTGATGGTGGTTCTGGTGGTGATCCCCAAGGCAATGGACAGAATCTTAAAACTCTGCTCGGTTCCATTTTAAGAATTGATGTTGATCATCAAGAAGATGGAAAAAATTACTCAATTCCCGATGATAATCCCTTTAAAGGAAATACCAATGGCTATCGTGAGGAAATTTATGCCTATGGTTTGCGCAATCCATGGCGTTTCAGTTTTGACAATGAAACCGGCTGGCTGTGGGCGGCAGACGTTGGACAAAATAAATGGGAAGAAATCGACATAATCGAAAAAGGAAAAAACTATGGCTGGAATATCATGGAAGGAAACCATTGCTACCAACCATCAAGCAATTGTGACCAAACGGGACTGGAACTTCCCATTTGGGAATATGGGCATGATGCTAACGGAGGATATTCCATCACAGGTGGTTTTGTATATCGAGGGTCAGAGCTTCCAGAACTGAATGGCTGGTATATTTATGGAGATTACGTTGTTGGAAAAATATGGGCATTGTGCTATAATGGTATAGATCCGCCAACCAATGTCAAGCTTGCCGACACATCGCTTTACATCTCGTCTTTCGGCGTCGACGAAAATAATGAACTGTATATTGTTTCCCATGGAAACGGAAAAATCTACAAACTGGCACCTAACGAAGGAGTCTCTAATCCGCTAAGTAGTAGTTGCAGCGCAAATGTCACTAAAACGTCAACAGCTGCAAAGGATGCTAGTTCACAAACATCATCACCCGCTCTTACAGAAAAACCAAATGCCACCGCGTCAGTCGGCTTTGAATATATTGCAACTATTATAACGTTTTCGATGACGGCTTTAATCATCAAAAAGTGGAATCAAAGAAGAAAAGAAATGTTAAAGTAAGAATTACATCTTTATACTTCTTCTTTTTTTAATTGTTCCCTCAGTGCCAGTCTAGAGGCCCTCCTTTTAGCTGCATCTTCAAAGCGCCGTTTTTCAGCCTCTGTTACTGGCTTTAATTGTTGCTTAATGGGAGTCGGTTTTCCATGTTCATCTAATGCGACAAACGTTAGGTAACTGGAAACGGCGTGCCTTACATTCCCAGTATAGACGTTTTCAGCTTCAACACGCACGCCAACTTCTAATGACGTTCGGAATACGCGATTAACTGATGCTTTTAGAATTATTAATTCACCGACCTTTATTGGCTCATGAAAACTGACTTGGTCTATCGATGCTGTAACTACTCGCCCTTGTACGTGTCTTGCAGCTGTCATTCCAGCAACATTATCGATCAAATTTAAGATAAAACCACCATTCACATTTCCAAGTGTATCCGGTTGGAACAAAGACGGGTTTGCGTGCTCAGGCATTGCCCATACATACGTAATAACAGCTGAATCTTGTGGAGTTTTCCATTTTTGTTCTTTTTCGGTAGGTTTGCTCATTATTCATCACCAAACGTAATGGTTTTCATTTTTTACACAGAAAAAAATACCTAAAAAATAGATAAGATAAGGAGTGATTTGACAAATAACTTAAAGATTCGAATGCTTTTTTTGAAAAAATCGGGGTTGAAGAATGAAAAAAAGGAAAGACGAGTTTATTGCAGATCCTAGTTGTCTTAAAACCTTGAAAATTAAAAAAATAGTGAAAGAAGACAAGATCATCTTTTTGTACAATAGGACATGG
>WAPZ01000482.1 GCA_015520535.1 Candidatus Heimdallarchaeota archaeon | reverse complement strand
TAAATTTCATGCTTTGGTATTGTCTGGAGCAACATCTCATGATTCATTAGCGATATTAGATTATTTTGATTAAATCGATTGATATGTTTAAAAAAGATAAACCAACTGTTGATAAATTAACCAAAAACTATAAATACTTCTAAAGCTATATAGAACATTATGATTAAAGAAGTAAAACGAATAGGTCCTATGAAAATAAAGGCTATAAATTGTTTAAGGATTAGAAAGGAAAATGAAAATGCTTTTGAGTGTTCGATTATTAACGAGAATGACCAAATTAAGGAATATGTAAAGGTTAATAGTGTTTCTGTGCTCAATAATCTGAAGTCAATTGGACTTCTGCCTAACACAACATTCATATTTTTGGATGAAAAAAAGGAAACTAGGTGTAAAATTGAGGAGGTTGATAATGATTTATTGGTAATGACTTGTTTTGGTGAGTAAATGGCTGGAAATGAACTCTTAGCAGAAATTGAAAAAGAATACAAAAAACACACATGGAGTATCATACAAGAATTGTTTTTGATTGATGCTTTTATCCTAATATTGGTCGGGTTTTTTATAAAACCTTATTTGTTTGGAAAATTGGTTGCTTCTGCTATAACCGCTTATGTGAATTTCAAGTATGTTGAAAAAAAATTAATTGGTTAAGGTGGTGTTATGGATGAAGAATTTTGTGCAATTGATGTATTGGATGCTATCGAAACTGACTTTAATGGAAAGATATTAATGCTTTTGAAAACATAATAATAGTGGTGATGATATGGATTTGAAAATTTCTGGTTGCAACACTTTTAAAGACAAATACGAATCATTCGAAAGAATAACTATCGAATGCGAATTAAAATTAAATGGAAAGAAAATAGGTTCTATACAGGAATATACCGGAATAGATAAAAAATATGGTGAGAAATATACAAAATACATTATTAATTTCGACAAAGCAAGTCATGTTGATTTAAATTACGAGGGACGTTGGTGTAGCGCAAGTAAACAATGTTTTGGGAGAAAGGAGTTACCTGTTAAAGTATCATTTGAATTGCGTGATTAAGATGAAATGGACAAAGGAAAATAGGCAAAACTCGAGTAATTAAGGTTGAGTATTTTATTTGCAATATTAACCTCTTGATGGGGCAGGGTTTCCTTCTGGCACGAGCACCACTCCCTAATACCCTGCCCCAAACACTAAACATGGACGTCTGAAGTGTCGAATTAGAATAAATAACCAAAAGGTATGCTTGATTTCAAAATTTTGGTTGAACATTAAGTTGGCTCGAAAGTGTTTTGGAAGAATAGAAAACTATAAATACTATAAATTCCAATAATAAGTCATGGATGTGGAGGCAGTATATTGTAGTTGTAAACGTGCTGGAGAAACAATAGAAGGTCTTGATTTTTTCGAGAATTGTGAATGCAACATAAAGCTTAAAGACGGAACTAATAAAGATATGCATGTTCCGTTTATGGAAATTGCGTGGTAATGATGTCTGATTACCAAATTGCTCTTGAGGGAATAAAAGCAGAATTGGAAGCAATAATGCTTTATGAAAATCTACTTAAAAAAACAACAGATAAAGTGTTGGCGAAAACTCTTGGAGATATAATACTTGAGGAAAAGAAACACGTTGGTGAATTTTTGGCAAATATTTTAGACAAGGATGCTGATTTATTGAACAACGGTATTGATGAAGTTTGTAAACTTGCCAAAATGATTGATGTTGACCATCCTGCATGTAGAATGAAATTATGAGAAACTACCAAAAACTATAAATACTTCTAAAAATAATAATAACTTGAGAAACCACCATAGGTGGTATGATGATACAAGAAAAAACATTTGAAGAGGATTGCATATATTTAGGTGGCAAATATTCGAAAGAGTTGGATGAGGAAGGTGGGATGCAACTAAAATGCACGATTGATAAAGATTTCGAAATAGAAATTAACTTGCCAGCAAGAATGCCAGAAGGGAGCATGGTTGCTGTTGTTAAGGGAAAAAGAATTGGTGTGGTTTTCCCAAAACACACATCCTTTATGTTATCGGATTATTTTAAAGTATAGGCTGGTGATAGTATGAAAGAATTTGAGGTTGCAAGCGAAGCAATGCAAAAATTGATGGAATGTGTTGAAACAGCAATAGATTATGAAAATTCAGAAATAGCTTTGATTTGTGCAGTTCCATTGGCAAAAATGCTTGATATCGAGAGAGGAAATTACTTTAGCGATGAACGACCAAACTACAATCATGCAGTAGCTATCGTTAAATCTGCTTTTAATTTCATAAAAAAAGAAGGATTACCAAGTTGGATGCATAATGATTTCAATAAATTAAAGGAATTTGTTAAAGAATTAGGGTGATAGGAATTAAATAGAATTTTTAAAAGTCCTCATAGTGATTGATATGCAACAAATAGCCCTCAAACAAGAACTTGCTGAAAAAGTATCCACAATAACTATCGAGGAATCTCAAGAACAGATAAATGGATTACCAGCTGGAGAATACTACTTTTATAATGGCAAAGTAATCCCAAAACAATTCGGGTGGTATCTTGCGTTAATATTCCTAATGGAAAAGGGATTCAAACTGAAATGTCATTACAGGTTTGGTCTTAGACAAGAAGTTAGAGATGGACCAGAATTGTTTGATTACGACCCAGAACTAAAAGGATTTGCACCAATAACTCCTGTTAAAATCGAAATATTTTACGATGTTAAAATAGAAAAACACGATGCAATGAGCAAATACATAGGTCCTAAGATTGAAACTAAAGAAATACCTGTTGTAGAAATAGTTGATGCTCAGAGACTGGCAGACCCGAACCCATTTGAGACGTTGGAACTAGTTGAGTTATATTTGAATTTGAAATTGAAACAGCTGAAAGGTGATTGATATGGGATTTGCATTCAGTTTTGAATCAGAATCGGATATGTATGAATTTTGTGAAAAAGCATCTAAAGAATTAAAATCTGCTAAAAGAGTGGCTATGATTTCTAACCCATTTATTTAAAAACTCATTGGCAGATTCTTGTGGGTCTGCATATTTAAAAAAATCTTCCCAGAACTTGGCTCTTTCTTCTTTAGTCATTTTCTCAAGAGTTTGGACAAAATCCATATTATTTTTTTAGTTTCCATTTTTTAAGAATCCTTCTGCCGACGTATTCTTCTTCATAATATATTTTGCCCATAGCCCATAATCTCAAAACTCTTGATGCCACAGGAGGATATGTTTTAATCAAACCTTGCTCACGGAGGATATTGTATATCTGATTAACCGTAATTCCATCGTAATTCTCTATAATCTCTAATATTTTTTTCT
>WAPZ01000481.1 GCA_015520535.1 Candidatus Heimdallarchaeota archaeon | reverse complement strand
GTACTTCATACTAAGATAATTGATGGGACATTGTTAAAAAAAGATTTTCATCAACTGTTGAGTCATTTTTATCGCCGAATTCGGACGAAAAATGAAAAAAAACTCCTTTTTCTTCCTTTTTTGCTTCTTTTTTTTGCTATTTTCAGTTTTATTGGTCTACCCGATATAATGGCAGATGTTATTATCTTATTCTCCGGTGGTATATCTTTTTTTTTGTATGGGATTATCTGGACGTATGAAAAAGACCATATTGGGTATTGGAAGCACGCACCCGCTAAGGAACGGCACATCTTTATTCGGACGCGTATTGCGGGCATCTTTTTTTCCATACTTACGTTCAACTTGACATCATTAGGCTTTGTTGTTCTGGGAACGTTCTACCAGTTTGGCATCTTGTCACCTTTCAGCATTGAAGGCACGATACTCTACCTTATCGAGCTGTGTCTTGCAAGCATGTTTTTTTCGGTGTTTTTAACGTGGATCTGTATAAAGCACGGCAATTTTTTACGGTTTCCCCTAGAAGAACAGTTTTACACTCATCCGCTTATAAGAGAGTCAATGACATTAACGCTGTCTAGAGAATTGCGCTATCTAAAAAATGCATATGTATACATCGAAGGAGCGGTCTACGCCATCATGCCCCTTGTTCTATGTGCACTTCTCTTGTTTGTCTTTTTTATCGATTTCCAATACACGGTTATTCCGCTTGAAGGGATAGAAATAGGAACTCTTTCCGAAATCCAATGGCCTGCGCTTGTCACATGGAACCTCATCTTTATAGGAGGCAGCGTTTTTTTCTGGTGGCGTCTTCCCACAACCTTAGAACGTCTTCCTGCCGCACAATATCAGTTGGAGGTAAAGCTCAAAGAACTCTCCCTTGCCTACCAGTCAATATTTGTAAAAAGAACCTCGAAATAATGACTATTTCTTATCAAATGTTTCTACATATCCAAGGATGTGATATAAAAGAAGTGTTATTTTAATCTACTAACAAAAACTTATAAATAATTTTGAAATATATAACTAAACGGCCTTATATCAACAATCATAACTGATTTATATCAACACACCGACGCGGACTTCTGAAGGTTTTTTCCATCTTTCCTTGCCTACTTGTGTGTATTACCCATGGAGACGGAATTCTCTACATACATTAAAAAAGTAAAGAGGGAATACATATTTTACATGGTCTTGCATAAAAGGTATTAAATCGTGATCTTTCTGTTGAAGAAATGCTGAAAAACAAAGGATAAGTCTATGATAAATGATGCGCCCCAATCAGCTGAAGGCTTTCACGGAAACCGTTAGACCCAGAGAAAAAAATAATTTTTCTTTTCTGGGTTCAGGATGGGAATGTAAAAAAATATGCACATAGTGGAGGAATGGTGATCATAAATGCCTCTATCAACATTTTCAGCTCGAGCAAGATTTTTTATTTTTTTTTTCAGTAGTTGTACTTTTGAATTCCGTATTATTTTGTGGTGTGTTACTTCAAATAATTTCCCCGTTTATTTTTGTGGTTTCAATTACAGCTTTTACCATATTTTTTTCTTTTGTAGTTGCCTTTGGCATAGTTCCGAACATTTTTCCCTATAACATGATGGGAGATATGATTCAGATTCGGAAACAATCACGAGTCAAAAGAGGACTGCAAGTCTTTGTGATTGCATATACTCTCAGTTTTTTCATTTTTTCTGTAGGAAGTATGGTTGGCATTGGGTTGGGATTGTTATTTGCATCTGTTTTGGCATTTTCAGCAGAAAACTTATTTTTACTGTTTGCCAAAGACTTTATAGTGATTATTATAATGCTTGGTGTCACGGTAGGAATTATAGGTGGAAGCATTGCTGGACTATATGGTGGAGGTAAAGTCAATATTGCTATAGATAATATAGAAAGTGACCATTTCATTAACATCCACATAGACAAAGGGCGTGAAGGCACTGAAAAGTAAAAGTATAATAATTTTTCATAATTGGATTAGTAACTGCATTTTTAGTGGGAATCATTGGTGTGTTTGCTGTATTATCACGCATAAAAGGGATACAATTTTGGGGCTTGGGAAGGCAATGCAGTCCAAGTCTTTGAATGACAACAATTTTAATAGAATTGAGGTCGAATTGAAACATGACGGAGCGTGAAATTGAGAAATCAAAACTGGTTCTTTTTTTTATGAGGCATGCCTCATTTTTTTTGTTTTTATTTCTCGAAATGATGGGTGTTCTGCTTCTATATTTTTCATTGTTTTTAGCTATTTACTTAGCTATAACCGTTGACTTAATGTTTGTTTTAACAGGTTTTCTTGTTGGAGAAACTGGTTTTCTTTCTCTTATAACAAGCATCAGAGTCCTCACAGACAAAGATTTTTTGTCCCAACCATCACAACCACACACCACATCCCCAATGCGCCACCATAGGAGGTATGAGAATAGGAAAACTGTACTTCCGGCTACAATGAATAGGAATAAGAAAAGGAAAAATAGGAGGGCTGACACCCTTTTTGCCTTGATTTATTTTTATCTTCCCGTTATAGAAGGTGAACTCTTTGTCTATCAGAACAAACTCAACGTTCGAACCATGTTGTTCTCAAATACCACTGTGTTTATCGTGATTTTCTTGAGCCTATGTCTTGGCAATATTCTTTTCGCTCTCTTGGTAAGTACTTATTTTTTCCCGGCCCTTTCTACAATAAAAAATAAGATACAAAGAAAAAAGGATTGTTAACGATGAAATCTTCAAAGACAAGAGTGTACACTTAATTTAAACTTTGTCATCCGTGTACGAAAAGGACGAGGCATTCCCTAACATATTAAGTGCGTCATAAGGTAATTCTATGGGC
>WAPZ01000480.1 GCA_015520535.1 Candidatus Heimdallarchaeota archaeon | reverse complement strand
GGTATGATCTTTATCTTAGCGAATTTGTTTATTTTGTTGAATTTGATTTTGCTTATTACGAATTATGCTTTAGATCCAGAATATCTTTTTCGACTTCCAATCCCCATTTACACGATTCTTATTTACAATAAATCCGGGCTTCTGATTTATCATCAAAAAATGCGATTGATAGATGGTACCACTAAAAAATATGATGCATATTTGTTATCCGGGCCGTTTCAAGGATTTAGCGATATTTTTGAATATATATTAGGTCGAAGAATCGATTTAGATCTGATTAAGGCGGAAGAATATCGGATTTTTTTCAAAGAACTTCCGACAGGTGTTGGGACGTTGGCGGTAGTGACGTCGGGTAGTTCTTTGTTGTTACTGAAGTCATTAGAACGTTTCATTCAGATGATGGACAAAGAGTTATTACAAGCAATTAATACTGATATTGTGCAACCGAAGGAGTTTTCTCTGAAATTGAACCCGTTAGTCAAACGGGCCTTTCCCTACCTCAAAATAGGTGAGGGATGAAAGATCCATTTCCAAAAATGCGATACAACATAACATTTTTTGAAGGTTTTTTTTGGTGTTATTTTGACTGCCTATTGTGGGCATTTGTGTAAAATGTCTTTTGAAGTGTGAGAGAAATGAGTTTGCAAGAGTTTGTTCGCCCAGAGCATTATGAATTAGTCTTGAAGCCGGATCTTAATTCGTTCAAGTTTTCTGGAGAAGTAACCATCGATTTACGGATTGAAGAGGAAACCAATGTTATCATTCTCAATGCTGCGGAGTTGGCAATCTGGAAAGCTGAACTGAAGTCTAATGAGCGCACACTTAAGGCTACAAAATTTTGTCACACCGACAAAGAAGAATTAGAAATATATTTTGAAGATAAGATTTCTGGTAATTGGAAATTGTTTTTAGAATTTGAAGGGACTATTAACGACAGAATGGTTGGTTTTTATAGGAGCAGTTACAAAAAACGCAATAAAACAAAATATGTTGCGGTGACACAATTTGAAGAGAGTGATGCGCGGCGTGCCTTCCCATGTTTTGATCATCCGTCCCGTAAAGCAACATTCGATATTTCCTTTATTATTGATGAAGATCTCGTTGGTATTTCAAACGGTCCTATAAAAAGCGAAGAAAAGTTGGGCAACGGTAAAAAGCGCATTATTTTCGAACGCACCCCAAAGATGTCTACCTATCTGTTATTTTTTGGGGTTGGCGAATTTGAATTTGTCGAAGATCCCGGCAAAGTAACAGTAAGAGTGGCGGCACTACCGGGAAAAAAGAAGTATACAAAGTTTGGACTTAAATTTGCACGTAAAGCCTTAGAATTTTGTGAAGACTATTTTGCGGTGCCGTTTCCGATTCCCAAACTTGATAACATAGCAGTTCCCGATTTTGCGTATGGAGCCATGGAAAACTGGGGCGCCATTATTTATCGGGAGAATTTGCTTCTATATTATCCGAAATTTTCCTCAAAAGAAAACAAGCAGCGTATTTGTGAAGTTATTGCACATGAAATTACACATCAATGGTTTGGAAATTTAGTAAGTCCTTCTGATTGGAAATATTTATGGTTAAACGAAAGCTTTGCTACCTTTTTCGGGAATGGCATTGTGGCACACTATTATCCGCAATGGAAGATCTGGCAAGGATTTGTTGGTACAGCAACTAAAGGTGCGCTTTCTCGAGATGGTCTCAATGATACGTTCCCCATAGAATTACCCGGAGATGAAAGTGGTCACGTGATCATCAACGCGAGCACGGCACCCATAATTTACAGCAAAGGCGCAAGCATTCTTCGAATGATTGAAAACTATCTTGGAAAAGAAAAATTTAGAGATGGCTTAAGATATTACCTTAAAAAACATCAATATGACAATGCTGCCAGCCATCATTTATGGGAAGCCCTAGAACATGCCTCAAAAAAACCGATCACTGAAATTATGAAAACATGGATAGAACAACCCGGTTATCCCTATTTAGACGTGGAAATAAAGGATCAAAAACTACTCATAAGACAAAAACGGTTTACTTTTTTGCCGAAAGACTATAATCAAACATGGCATGTGCCAATTATCATGAAATTCTTTTATAATGACGGAAAAAGCAAGGTTTCTCGGACTTTACTGAAAAAAGAGACGAAAGAACTTTCAGCAACCAATGTTTCTACAATAAAGTTAAATTACGGTCAAACTGGTTTTTATCGCGTAAAATATCCGCCTCAAATGTTGGAGGCTTTAGGAACACTAATTAAAACGAAAAAACTCTCAGAATTCGATCGTTGGGGTATCCAATCCGATCTTTATGCCTTTGTAAGACGTGGCGATTACACGCTGGACCTTTATTTAGAGTACATTCACAAATATTATTTGGATGAGGACAATTTCCTCCCCGCAATTGATATTTCAGAAAATCTGATCCAATCATACCGCCTTTTATATCATACACCAAAAATAAAAGCCATCACAGAAACCGCCTTAGAATTTTATCGTAGTGTGTTGGAGAAAATACAATTAGAACCACAATCCGGAGAAAAACACGCGATTTCTCTTTTAAGAAATAATATTCTGGTACCTGCAGTTTTAGTCGGGTACAAAGACGCTCAAAACTTTGTCGAACACTTATTTGATAAACTAAAAGCCAATGAAGACATTAATCCCGATTTAAGAGAACCTACACTCAGTGGTAAAGCATGGCTAAGCAATGGTGACGTGTTTGACTGGGTAATTTCTAGATTTAAGGAGGCAGAAAGTGAACAAGAACGAATAAATCTATTATTTGGCCTAGGATACTTTAAAGATCCCAATTTATTGAACAAAAGCCTTAATTTTATCCTTAAAGACGTACCCTCACGCATAAAATACATCGGCTTCAGTTTAATCGCCCAAAACCCTTACTCTAAGGACATCTTCTGGAAATGGTACCAAGAAAACCGCACCGAATTAGAAAAGCTTCATCCCATTCATTACGAACGATTACTTGTACCAATGATTATGTATAGTGGTATCTATCATTATGATGCCATCACAGAATTCTTTACCGAATATAAAGAAAAAATGGCACCGTTAAAAGACTCCATTAATTTGGCTCTAGAAGCCCTAGAAATTAACAAGAGTTTTGTCGAACGCAATAAATAAAAAGAAAAAAGTAAATAAAAACTTGTTATCTTCTATTTTTTCTTCTTTTTGCCACTTGATACGTTAATAAGCCAAATGTGCCAAAACCAACTATTAATGAAATGAAATCAAAACCCGACGCTGCGCTATGGGCGGAATAATTATCATTATTGTAATAATCATTGTTATAATTGTATTCAATGTTCGATTGCGTGTTGCTGGAATCGTTGGGAAGCGGAATATCAATGTAAAAAGCCGTAAAGGGAGAAACTATCTGATATTCAAGCGATAATGATACAATTTCCCTTTCCAATGGTGTTAAAGCCGCGTTCAAACTATATTGATATTGTTCTAACAAATCACCTATTCGCAAATTTGCCCATAGTTTTGGAATGAACCTTTCTGAGAGTGGATAGGTATCCTCAGTAGGATAAAGCGTTTCATTACCCAAATAGGTGCTTGCTGTAATAAAAATGCTGTGATTTGTCTCATCAAGTGGCACCATCCCTGTTAATACCATTTCTGATCCTTGATATAGATTAATTTCATTGATATGCGGAGCAGTGACCCACACGTCCGGTATTTGAAGTTGAATGTTAGTCAGTAGTGGTGTAGAAATCATGTTGTAAAAACCTTTAATTTTTGAAGCTGCGTTTTCGTCTACTTCGATTTTGATAGCACGACCATAGTTTTCATCACTTAAGGTGTAAAGAAATTCAAAACTCACATCATCACCAAAGCCCAGCGTATAAAGACTGGCTTCAAGCCCTTCATTAGCATTTTTGACATTATTTCGGATGGCGGTAAAGTCGGTCACACCATAGGTTGGGTTGCCATCCGAAAGTACAACTATTATTGGCACCGCGTCGGTTGAATCGCTTTTTAGAACATCAATTGCTTTTAAAACGGCTTCATTGAAATTCGTACTACCGCGAGCTTGTAAATTTTGCACCCATTGTTTTGCATTTGCGATTGAATCTGCGTCTACGGGCTGAAGCTCTGAGGAATAGAGAGAAATTTCGGAATCAAAAGTAATAATGTTAAATTTGTCACTGGCGCGTAGTTGATCCAAAATTCCATAAAAGGCATCTTTTGCCTGACTCAATTTAAGACCAGACATACTCCCTGACGTATCGATTACAAATACTATCTTTTTTGACAATTCTTCAAAATACGTGGTAGTTGGCGAAATAATATACAGGAAAAACTCATGTGTACCATTATTTTGAAAATAAATGACTCCATTCCTTCCTGGCGGCTTTAAAGTAACTTCTATAATCAAATCCAAATCTTGATATAATTGGAAATCTCGTGTCGAAACTAACGTTGCGAATTTATCTTGAATATAATTATTAAATGAAAGAGCATATGTTTTCAGTGTGATGCTGTCAATAGAAAATGGTGAATTAATGGTTACTTGTACATCGACGTTTTTCGGTTTTAAATCATATAACGTTTGAAGTGGTATGGTTATAGTATATATTCCTAGGTTTTTGATAAGCACTGACTCATATCTCAACTGCATTGTTAAATTTGTGGAGGGTGCCAGATTAAGATAGAAGGAAAAATATGTTGCGCTTTCTTGCATTCCAATACCTGCATTTTGGTCATTTTCTCTGGCTTGTTGAAATCTTTGAAGGGCGTCTTCCACCCGTATGACCTGGGCATAATATGTCGTTTCGTTTATTGTAAGAGAAAAGTTGGAAAAGAAGCCATTTTCTGGTTGTGGGTATAGAAAGCCGACCAATTCATCTGTAGTGTGACTGGGGTTGACAAATTTGATGGTGATATCAGTGACAGCATAGGGGAAATAAACATTCGTTTCGACATGAATCCATTCAACGTAAGCCACACCATTTTGATTACCCGTAGTTAAGGGTCCATTGTAAGGGGTATTCTCTCCAGAAAAATCTTGATTATTCGTTGGGATGTTGGTATCATCAAAGGTAGTTCTAAAAATGTTTCCACCCGTAATAATATTTAACGACAAAAGAATTACAAACACAAATCCAACAATTTTAAAAAATTCTTTAAACTCCTCCCATATATATCTTGAGGTATATTTTTTTGCCATTTTCATTTCACCTCATGAATGATATCATGAGATATCATCATATAT
>WAPZ01000479.1 GCA_015520535.1 Candidatus Heimdallarchaeota archaeon | reverse complement strand
GTTTTACTTAGAACAAACAATGTTTAGTCGGAGACTTTAAAAAAAGGCAAATAAAAAATTTTTTTGATTTCCATTAAGAAACTTGAGATATTGATTCATTGAAAGAACGTTCTTGGGTAAATGATGACAAAAATTAAGACAGATTACAATTCTCGACAGAGCCAGCGGCATTTTACTTATAAAGAAAAGATTTTGGGGCAATTTTGGACGCCTTTGCCAGTCGCAGAGTTTATGGCGCAGTATGCCAGTCAATTGGTTGCCAAAAAAGAACTGGCGATTGATCCGGCGTGCGGTGATGGTATTTTTTTGCAAGCTGCTCTGAATGTCGGTTTTAAAAAAGTTGTCGGCATTGACATTGATGCAAATGTAAAGGAAAAGGCAATAAAAGTGGTTCGCGATAAGATTTTGATACAAGATGGACTTAAAGTTGCGGCGTATGATGGAACAGCGGATTTGGTAATTGGAAACCCCCCATATTCTGCTAAATATGGATTAGTGAAGGATCAGGTTCTTCTTAAAAATTATAGATTATCAGCGGGAAGGAAATCACAGAGTTATGAAATTCTATTCCTTGAAAAATTTCTTCGTTTAGCAAAAAAAGAGAGTGGAATAATAAGCATAATTCTTCCGATGGGAATTTTTGCTAATTTAAATTTGAGATATGTTCGTACCTATTTGTTGCAAAACCTACAAGTGATAGCACTAGTGTCCTTACCGCGAAAAATCTTTCGCAGTGCAGAAATCAAGACCACGTCAAAAACAATTATTTTATTTGGAAGAAAAACAGCAAAGGGTCATTCGGGAAAGGTTTTAATGATTCTAGTAGAAAAAATTGAGGATTTAATGGATTTTTCACTTAATAACGTGAAGCATTGTTATACATGGATAGAAGAGGATTTTTTATATCCGGAGTATTATATAAATCGCAAAATAATAGTCAGCGATACCAAACTAGGTGACATAGTCAAAATTAAAAGTGGTTATGCGGTTTATGGTGAAAAACGCAAGTTTGGAACGGAAGGAAAACCACTCATTACGGCAAAAAATGTCACAATATATGGGATTGACTGGAACAAAGATTACAAATTAGTCCCACCCGGTTCAGTGATGGATAAAAAAACGGCGTATGTAAGTATTGGTGATATAGTCTTTGTCAGAGTTGGTGTTGGGTCAATTGGGAAAGTAGCGGTGATAACCTCCAAACATGAAGAAGGCATTGCAGATGATTGGACATATATTCTCAAAATTACGCGCAACGGCATTACACCAGAATATTTGACTTTTTATCTGTTAAGTCCTACTATTCAAGAGGAAATTCGACGATTAGCACGCGGAGTGGGAACAATAACCATCCCTCAGCGTCATTTAGCAACGATTCCCTTCATATTCGACAA
Source organism: Candidatus Heimdallarchaeota archaeon (assembly GCA_015520535.1). Lineage (GTDB taxonomy): Archaea > Asgardarchaeota > Heimdallarchaeia > Hodarchaeales > S146-22 > S146-22. The sequence goes on along the minus strand of WAPZ01000479.1, from coordinate 4,543 downwards.
AAAACTTAATGCGGAGGCACCAGAAATATATAAAACAATCCGAAGACAGTACTCTTCTGGTAAAAAGGAAGATGCAAAAAAATTATTGGAAGAGTTCCTTCAAAAAATCGATACGTTAATCAAGAAAAATATCAGAGCACATAATCAATTCCTTAAAAAAGAAAAACAAGCCAAACAATTAAAATTAACGGCAGAAAAAGAAGAATAACTCATAAAACATGCCAAAAACTTTTTGAATCGCAGAAAGAATTGCCGTGTTTGAGTAAAAAATAAAACAAAAATGGTGATACCAATGGTCTTCATATATTTAGTTCAGCATGGTATTGCACATCCCGAAAATATAGATCCGGAAAGACATCTAACTGAAAAAGGCAAACATGAAACGGAAAAAATTGCTAAATACCTAGCAAACAAGGGATTGCTTTCAGTTACAAAGATTGTTCATAGCCCAAAAGTCCGAGCAATAGAAACCGCAGAGATTTTCGCCAAATTTCTTCAACCAAAAAATGGCACCGAAGAAGTTGAAGGATTGACTCCCACCGCGGATCCGGCGATGTGGCAGCAGAAATTACAAGACATAAATGATAATCTAATGATTGTTGGGCATTTACCACATTTACAAAAACTAGTTGCGTTACTAGTGGCTGGTAAGGACATAAATTTAATTAAATTCAGAAATTCTGCAGTACTTTGCTTGGAACGAACAGCGGATAGGACATGGCTGCTCCATTGGTATCTCCTACCAGAACTCATATAATCTCAAGCAAAGAATGTCAACATGTGCTTAATAAATATGTAATAGTATAGGAGATTAAAATGAATGAAAAAGAGCAAGCAAAAGATGTAAAAACGAATGATATTCCACAAAAGCGAAAATCTTTTAAAACCGTCTTAAAAGAAGCAATTCTTGCCTTTCGTGATATTGATTTCAAAAGTGTCACACCAGTGGGTTATGCTGTCGCAATAATTTTGGTGTTAGCCTTTGCATGGCTTCAATTTATTACCATTCGCATTAATGTGTTCGATATTCAATTTATCTTGCCAAGTAATCCCATTTTAATAATAATTTCGATAATAATAGCTTTTCTGATGCTAATTCTTTGGATAGCGATTGGAATCCAGTTTGCCGGTCCATTTAGCCGAATATTAGTCAAAAACAAAATAGTAAAGCTTTTGTTCACGAAAGGAGATGTTCATTACATTGAATATGTTCCCGAAAAAGAACAGCGCTTTTCATTTGGACATGTAATCTCCAAATTTATCGCGTTACTGATTGTATGGGCTTCTATGGCGGCAACCTTATTTACAACCTTAGCGGGGTTAGTCTCCATAATTTTTAAAGATTTTAATCCGGCAAATTTTATTGTTCTCGATAATGCTCAAAGAACTGCAATTGGGCTCAACCAAATTGATCTGTTAGGGCAAATACTTTATATTTTAGCTCAAATTCTCGTCATTTACATCCTTAGCCCGCTTATTTTGACGTTTATCGTTCCTCTACCATGGATGCTGATTGACGTCAAACTCAAAGCCTTTAATTCAAAAGCCAAAATAAACTGGTATATAGGACAAAAAGTGCAAGCACGTGCACGAAGTATTGTATCTATTGCGGCTATAGCCTCTGTTGGTGCATCATTTGCTTTATTCACTAGAATTGAAGTTGTTTTGCAAATGATTGCTTTAATTTTAGTGTATATGGCGTTACCATCCATTATCGTCTCATTGTTCTATCTCTTGCTGTTTCAATCCCGTTTTCGCAAAGAAATTACCAAAGCATGCGAAGTACCCTTTGCAATCACAAAAGTAGAGGTTGTAGAAATCGCTGAGGAAAAAGAGGAAGAAAAAGTTGCTGAAGAAGAGCCGATAAAAGAACAAAAAGCTCTTGAAGAACCCACAACCGCACCACCGCCAGTAGTAGAAGAAACAACAGTAAAACCAGATGAAGTTATCATAGCACCAACTAAAAAAGAACCGGAAACAGTTGAAGAAAGACAATCACCGCCTACAATCACACCATCTAAATCCGACACCATTGACGTTGAAGAAACTACATCTGAAGCGACTGAAGAAGAAGAAAAAGAAGAAGAAACTACCAATAACGTAGAAGTTGGTGAAGAACCGGAAACATCGGAGGAATCATCTCCCACTACCTCAGACGATGAAAATAAGAATGATACTAGTGAAGAAAACGAGCCGTAATTATCTAAACAGAATATCTCTAATTTACTCTATTTTTTATCAAAACTGGCTGAACAAAAAATAAATAAAAATAAAGGTGTTAATGTGAGATTTTTCGTTAAAACGTCTAATCCAGTTTATGCACGCGCAAAAGAGCTCTGGCTGGAAAGTTTAATTCCATATTCTTTCTCCAATCCATCAGTATTAAATTCCCCGGCGGGTCTTGGTTTTGGTTTGGGTTTAGGTCAGAAAAATGTGGGAAAAGTTTCAGATCTTTTATGGAATTATTATCAGAAGTCTTTCCGCCCCAAAGAGGAATGGTTCACACGATTAAATGCCAATATTAAGGAACAAAAGTACAAAAAAATAAAAAAAGGTCAAATAACTTTTTGTGGCTTTTCTAAGGATTCAGAAAATATTAAAAACTGCTTTGTTTTAGTGAGAGGGGTTTTTTCGAAATTAAAAGGCGGTTTAATTTTTCTTTATAGTGAAATACCCGGAACATTGCCATCGTCACTCTTTGGCGGTAAAGAATTGCCACCAGAACCTGCCTACATGGCTCCTATTGCGGCATTTACAGATCCGATTTCAATTGAATTGTTGCTTCATATTAGTTCTTTGTTTACAAAAGCATTGGAACGCGGAAATACGGAACATATAAAAAGTTGGGGAAAATTCCGCGAATTACATGTTTTTTTTAGCGTGCCATGTAACTTCGGCGATGTCATTTAAGCATCCAATTGAAATGTCGACAGCGTTTGAATTTTTGGTCGAATTGATCAAGAATTGCGGGATCAATTTCAAAAGTGTGCTCGGAAACTTCACTCGAATAATAATCTTTGTTGTTGGGGAAAGATGTTCGCTTAGACTGAAGTAGACGCATGGCATAACTAATTAAGAGGAAGATCTTCCCCAATACAAGTAAATATGCTTCATTAACAAGATCTTTAGATGACACGTAAAGTTGCGTGTGAGAGGCACGGACAATACATGGTCGAAAATTGATTGGGGCATTACATTGGGGGCAGTTGAGGATGACATTGACATTGGGGTCGCCGGCTTCTGGTAGTTCCAAACGAAGGATAAATGGTGCATTAGGATCTTTTAGAGTCAATAAGATGTTCTTTTTCCGTATTTTAACTTCTGTAATGCTCCAATGTGGTGGCAAATTTTGTCTTAAGAGAGTAATAGCTAAACCCATGCTAAATAGCATTTTCAAATGTCGGAAGAAACGTAGGTTTTTGTAACCTTGTAGGATCTGTTTTTCGATTTCAGCAGAGTCTAAAATATGTTCTAGGGCGTAACGGGGTACAAAATAATAGGACAAATAAAATTGAAGTTCTGGAAGAAGGTTAGTTGTACTTTGACTGAAAATTTGGGATAATAAGGTAAACAAGTCGATAAATGCGGGATTAAAAGGAAATTGAACTAAAAAGTCATATAATTTTTTCTGTATCTGTCGTTGGATGTCTTTTTGTTGAAGATTTTCCTTAATTTGTAAATAAAAACGCTTTATTTCCTTTTGATGATACAAAATTTCGGTAATGTTGGTATCAGCGTTTGCTAGGTCGCTTATTGCATTATATAATGAAGTTTCAAAAGATTGGAGTGAGTTAATTACATACTCTTCGAACCTTTCTTGAAATACCATATTGAGCCACTTTGTAAATTTTTTTGCCGCCATTTTCAATGCTGCTGCTAAGAAGAGTCGTTCTCCTAAGAGTTGAAGAAACGTATCTGTTCTCATTTCAAAAAACGGCATGAGCTCACGAGTAAAAGTAGACACCGTGGGTTCAGTTAAGGATGTAGCCATTGAACTAGTCCACACATGAAAGATTTTGTTTTTTGGCCTGTAATGAAAAAGTTCAAACGTTTTTATGACTACAGAGTTTTTTATCAGCCAAGATAAGGCTAAATTAACATTAGAATCATCTTTTTTGTGAATAAAATAGTGGGTTACGGGGCGATCTTTAATTTTTTGTAACAAAGTCTCAATAAAGGCTTGATGTTTTCTATTGGGGGTATCTGTCTTTTTTGTAAGAGAAATCAGTAAGAGCGGTCTTTTAACCGTCGGTTGTGTCTTTAAAATAAAATTGAGAATAAAATGTTCATCTTTCTGCAGATCTTTCGCCGAATCGTCTAGCACATAAATAAAAGCATCAGCAATTTCAAAAAAGCGCACCAACCAGGCATCGATTTGTTCTGAAACTGCCAAAAAAGGACCGTGAACATTAAATATGGACAAACGGTAAGAGGACCACTTAGCTGGCCACATCTCAATTCCCAAACCTAATAAAGCAGAAATATCCGAATTTTCACGCGATAAAAACCGCAAAAAAGTATTTTTAGCTCCACTATATCGCCC
>WAPZ01000478.1 GCA_015520535.1 Candidatus Heimdallarchaeota archaeon | reverse complement strand
TTCAAATGACCACAGCAGTTTATCCGAAAAAAGAAAAATTGTATTCTTTTACAAGGAAAATTAATGAAATTAAAGAATATCATCCCAATAAAAAAGTCACCGGCTGGTATATTTCCTTATTTCCCGTTCCCCTTGAAAAATGTGATTGTACCACGGATTCTTTAATTATTTCTTCTAATCATGATTTAGAACCCATTCTTGGAGATTCACTCTTAAAACGTCTGATGGAAATAAAAAAAGAGCTCTCTACATGATATCCCCTATAATTTTTCATATCTCATTGAATTTATCCACGAATGAAAGCCATTATTACAGCAATTATTGATCTAAACTCTTTGTTTTCTTTTACTACTCCAATTTTCTTGCAAAAAGATGTTTTCCTAACTATATTGACGCTATTTTTTGATATGATGACGCTCCATTCCATGAACATGTGTTCAATTCTAAAATATTTAAAAGACAGAAAAAACCGATTAAATGACCAAGAAAAGGAACGTGTTCCGCAATTGACACTGCAAGCCATTAAAGACGTTAAAACCAATTTCAGCACGTTAAACTGGAATATTCGCTATTTATTTGCCAATACTATTTTTAACACCTTAGCAATGAGCATTTTTTACACGGTGGTATTTTCAGTATTGGTTAAGTCCATAGTGGGCACTAATCTCGGTTTAGGAATAGTATCTAGCATTGTGGGGTTTATCAGTTTCTTTAGTACTGTTGTTGGGGGATGGTTGGCAGATCGATGGCGTCGAGATGTTTTAATCAAAATTTCAAATTTGTTTTCGGCCATTTCAATTATTTTATTTGTGTTTTTAACAAATGATTGGTTCACGCTGGTTGTGTTGTTGACGCTTAATGGGTTAGCGACAGCATTTGGTTTTCCCGCCTATCAAGCCTTAATCGCCGATTCAGTCCCCCAAGGAGACCGTAGCCGAATTTATTCCTATTTTTTCTTTTTACAAAACATTATTGGCGTTATATCACCATTTTTTTCCATTGTGATGGCGTTATACCTAGGAAATGTCTGGACACTCGAATTTTTACGGTCATTAATTATTTTAGTGGGCATCTTTCAATTTATTGGGTTTTTAACAACCTTGTTTCTCAGCGATGACAAGGCATTAGAGCATAAAAATCGCACAGCTGAGATAACAACCACACAAAATGAGGATACAAGTGCAGCTGCTCAGATTGAACCAAAGCTTAAAGAACGGGTGGACCTAAAGATTCCTCTCATTTTAATTACGGCGGCTTTATTAATAGGATTTGGCGCTGGTGTCACCATACGCTTTTTCCAAATCTTTTTCGTTGAGGTATATAATACAAGCCCGATTTGTTGGAGTATTGTACTCATTGTAACAAGTGTCAGTTTGGCTTTCGGCTCAATATTCCTCCAAAGACTGTCAAAAAGAATAGGTCGCGTCCAAGCAATTGTGATTAGTCAAACGCTTGCCATTATCTGCCTTGTATTGATTGCCACATATCCTCCATTTTTGCTGGTAATGATTCTCTATGCTTTACGAACCACATTAATGAATGCACCGGGTCCTCTTCATCAAAGCATTGTAATGGACATTATTCCATCAGAATATCGAGGAAAATGGGTAGCGTTAGAATCACTGGCATGGGGCATCTTTAATTCCGCAGCTGCTATAGTAGGCGGCTTTATAATTGACAATTTCGGCTTTACCATGGTTTTTCTATTTACCGCATCCCTATATACGCTTGCCACCTTGATTGTCGTGCCTTTAGTAAAAGTTATCCCTAAAGACGAACAAAAGAGCATTGTTTAAGAAAAAACCTCTTTAAGACGATAAAAGTGAGTAAGAGAGAGGTTAAGAAGAGCGGTTATAGGTTTTCTAGATATTTTTTTCCTTCTTCTGTGATTTTATAGCCTTGAATTTCGGGAATGAATTTAATATAACCCAAAAGTTCTAAATTGCCAATCCATTCTTTTGCGGTGTCCGCGCCAACCCACTTGACACCCGCAGTCAAGGCAAATTTTTTCAAAAGATCTAAGATGGCAATGATTGGTAAAGAGCCATGTTCATGTATCATTTCTAAGATAGTCTGTTCCATAGGACTTAATTTCGTCATCAGCCGCACCACGAAAGTACTTATTCTCAAGACGATTGTGAATCCTTCCTCTAAAAAATTTTTCTGTTCAAAAATTTATTAAGGAGCTGCCATAACATTCTTAAAGCAGAATATATGAAAGAAAGGCAGAATTGATTGGTAATAAAAAAATATATTGAGAGGATTTCAGAGGAAAACATTATGTCAACCACCGATATCAATTTTATGGAAAAGCTCTCTGAACTTAAAAAAGAAAAAGACGTTCTTTACACACTAAAAATTGCCATTGAACAAGAAAAATATGATCTAAAACACCTCAGCTCAACTACAAAACGCAAAAGAGAGGAAATCTTAGCGCTCCTTTCCAAGTATGACATTTCAGTTCGTGTAGACGATAAGAATTCCTTATCAGTCAGTGAAAACCCGGAAGAAACCAAAGAATTGTTAGCAAATATTAATGAGACACTGAAAAAACTAGAACAAGAAGTAAAAAGTTTACGAAAATCCATGTTTCAATTATTAGATCAAGTTCTTATCATTCCGTCGTGGAAAAATCTGCTTCAAACGGAATTCAATGGTTTTTACAATAATCAAGCTGTGGAAAAAATCATGATGAATCCCATCATTTTTCTTTCCGATGTAGCGTTGACCTCTATTGAAAGCACCATCAGAGAGCCATTCATACTCATTTTTGGTGCGGGTCTTTATTGGGTCAAGTTTTCTTTGGGTCGTTCCACATTAATAACTGATTCCCGAGAAATTAATGCCCTACTCCTTCCGTTAGACCTATATGAAAAAGCAATTGATGATAGCACCTCAATGTTTGTTGGTACACGCGATGCTTTGGATACCAATGTACCAGCAACAATTAAAATGACGGAAAATTTCATTTCAATCCCCTTTAATATCGCAACAGCACCACAACGAACCCAAATGCGCCTTAGAGGCATCATCATGAGAAATGTCTTCCACCCCTTTCGTGAATTGGTTGACTCTTTCTACCAGCATTGCAAAAATCAAACCAATTATGCTTATGAAGAAGGCTTGAAAATCCTCTCAGCAGGACTTTCCACACAAAAACCTCTGTATTTTAACGAAATTTTAACAGAACGACCACTTTCATCCGCATATATGCGTTTAACTGCGGGTTTGAAAAATATTCAAGCCAAAGCTAAAAAAATCATTGGAGACTTTGATATTGACCAAGAAAGCTTGAATGAATTTGTGAGAAAGGCACGAATATTAGCGGATTGCTTTTCTGATGTGGGTTTTGAAATTTTAACCAACTGGGACCCAGAACGGCCACTTTTTTAATTTTTTATCAAAGATGCATTTGAAGAAGAAAAGTCAGTAAAGGAACGTAGAATAAACCAAGAGCAATAGCGGTAGAAACTACACTAGCGGCAAAATCTTTATCTAGTTCTTCTAGCGCCGTAAAGGTCAATGTATTGAAGCCAACTGGTGCCGCAGCACTAATGATGATGATTGCCATAATAGATCCCTTCACACTAAAAATAAGAACCAGTAAGACGCCAAAGATGAATCCACCGACCATTCGTATCATCAAAACTGAAACTAATAGTTTTGGTCGTTTAATATTGGGTGAAAAATAAATTCCTAAACTCAACATGATAAGTGGTGTTGTCATAACAGCTAAATGGTTAATAAAATCCGTAAGTATTGTTGGTACACTAAGATCTGCAAGATTAAGGATGAAGCCTATTCCTAAAGCCCATAAAGGTGGTGAATAAAGAAATTTTTTGAGTACCTTCATATTTATTTGGGCAGTATTATTGTTATGGGCGGAGCCCATTCGAGTCGCCCAATAATAAGCAAAAGTGAGGGTTAAAAAGCCGTTTCCCAAATCAAATAACGTCGCTAACACCACACCTTCCTGACCATAAAAAGCCAAAACAAAGGGTAAATTAAATCCCAAATTCATGATCATACTTGCAATCAAGAACACGCCGAAAACTTTTTCTTCCAACTGATAAAGCCGACCAACAATATAGGCAATGCTAAAAGTCAAAAAATAAATGATAACCGCCGAAATGGGAAGATAAATAAATTTAACATCTAAGGGAATGGTTGGAATGGTTAACAAGATGATGCTAGGTAATGTCAGATAAAAGACCATTTTTAAAAATAAATCAGCATGCTCTTTTGTAAAAAAATTAAGCTTTTTTAGGGAGTATCCAAGCAAAAATAAGAGAATGATTGCTAGCACCGAAGAATACGGATCATTCATAGGACACACTAAAAAATTCCGTTTAAAAACCTTACTCTCGATTTTTTCTTTCAGAAAAATGACAGATGCATGATATAAAATGTAAAAACGACACAAAATTAAGTTTTTAAGGAGGAAAAATTTACGTGGTGATGAAGAACTCACAGATGAGTTCTTATTAAAATCAAAAATCAAAATTTTTCTAAAATCATAAATAAAATGAAAAATCAACGCTGGTGAAAAAGATATGGTTCATATAGCAATTGCGGGAACGGGAAGAGTTGGTCAAGCCTTAGCATATACATTAATGTTTGAACATTATGTAGATCAATTAACCTTAGTGGACATTGCGCCGAAAGTGGCTGAAATGACCAAAGAAGAGTTATATCATGGAGCTGCCAGTTGGGGTTTAGGCGTAACTATCGAAGCATACGAACATTCAAAATTTATAGAAAATGCCGACCTCATTATAATTCCCGCGGGTTTTCCGAGAAAACCGGGCATGGATCGCCGTGACTTAGCCGGACAAAATGCCGGTGCCATTAAAGACATTGTAACTTCCACGGTTGACAACAATCCTAAGGCATGGTATTTTGTTATCACCAATCCGGTTGATGCAATGGCAACATTAGCATGGTATTTGACAGAAAAAAAGCGAAAAGTAGTCGGTACGGGAACAAAACTAGAAACTGTTCGCTTTAAAACTATTTTAGCCAGAAAATTGGGAGTTCCACTACGCCTAGTCGAAGGATTCGTTGGCGGAGAACATGGAAGAGACGCAACGCCTTTATGGAGTACCGTTCGAATTGACGGAATGCCACTGGACGACTATCTCAATGAAACAAAGAAAACCATCAACAAGGAAGAAGTAACCCAATATGTTAAAGGTATATCTATGGAAGTCATCAAAGCCTTGGGTGGCACCCGTTGGGGACCAGCTGGCGGATTTTTGGAAATAATTCGTGGCATCCTCTTGAACACCGGGAGAATGACGGCGTATGCTATCCCCAGAAAATTTGAAACAACTCAAGACGCCGTTCATGTGACTGTTCCCGGCCGGATTTCACGCACGCTTGGTCCTGACATCTGGAATGATTTAACCGCCATAGAACAAGAACAGATCAAAAAAGCCGCCCAAGCAATAGAAAACACATTCAACCAGGTAAAAGAATAAACACCGCTTTTTTCTTTTCCATTTTTATTTGTCTATGATGAGTTTACCTCAACAATTCCGCGACACAAGCAAACAACAATCAGTAAAAGATGAGGAATTAGTCTTTTGTTTGAAATTCACTCAGCTCTTTTATAATTTTAGTCACTTGGTTTTTAAATACTTCAGCATCGACCGAAAATAAATCAGAATGATGGGTGCTATTTATCCAATGGAGAATTTTTTGTGCGATTTTTCTGACAAGATAGATATCGTCATCCTCATTACATAAAATAATACAGCTTAAGTCTCCTAATTCCTCTTTAAATAACAGAAAAGTTTGATTATTATCTCCTTTAAAAGTAAGACTTTTTATTTCTCCGACACCAAGGAACGAGCTACTCATGTCAATCGCTGAAAGAATGCCAGAAAACATCACCGTATTACTCGAAATACTATACCTGGCATCATCTTCACGTTCACCTGTTCCACTTAAAGACTTCGGCTTCTGAGTTAAAGAA
>WAPZ01000477.1 GCA_015520535.1 Candidatus Heimdallarchaeota archaeon | reverse complement strand
GTATCAAAAGAAAGTATACAGTTAATCAAGATAAAGAGGTTAAATGACAGCCAGTGGGATGAGCTTCAACAGCGAGTGAAGCGTAGCGAAACGAGCTGTTGAAGCTCAAAGTTTCTCTTGAAAAAATAGGCTTTCTCCCCCAAAATAGAAGAAAAACGGAGGAGAAAGCCATGACCGCATTAAGATTTAATTGGATGAAGAAATATATGAAAAATTCATTTGAATTGCACCGAAAAATGGTAGAAATGGCCTTACAGGAAGGGGTTTCAAAGACTGCGCGCGCCTTTGGCACGACCCGCAAAACGGTCTACAAGTGGCTGAAGCGCTGTTACGAAGAAAGCATTGAGGGGCTTAACGAGCGTTTCCGCGTCCCGAAGTACCATCTGCACCAGCTGCCGAAGACAATGGGAGATACTATTCTGGCCATCCGTCGTCAGTCCCCTAATTTGGTGCTGCTGCGTATTCAAGAAGGATCGTCGTTTTTCGATTCGGCCGGAACCGTTTATCGCATCCTGCAATGCCATGAGATGATCCGGTCTGGCGAATGTGTCTATCAACCAAAACGGTATCGAAAAAAAGTGATTAAGTACAAAAGGCTCTTGAAATGATCCCAATTGATGTTAAAAAGCTTACCGATATTCCCAATGGCTTACTCTATATTCTCAACAGTTTCGCTCGATGTCGGTACACCACCCAGGAGACTGTTCCATCCGTTTGGTTCAGGAAAACCCCAGCCTCCATCCCCCCTCTGTGCCCATCTGCTGATTGCTCACCTCAAGCGTTGCGGCGTGGACTTAAGCCGTTCCCGTATCCGGAACGATAATGAAAGTGAATTCGTATGACCCATTAGTGTTAAAAATTGTGAAAATCCTTTTGCCTTCGCTGTTTCAACGGGTGCTGTATAGTTGCAAGATAACACCTGTGAAATTCCACCCGGATGCAGCCCATTTAACGGCGCTGGAGAAGCTTTTCTCCGGATCGTTGGAGAAGAATTCTATCCCGTTGAAGGCTATCCGTTTGAACAACAATTCCCGGAAAAACGCTATACCGATAGGCTCTGTGTTAACCGGATGCCGAATAAGCGTTACATAGATCAACGGGTTCCGGCCGAAATCCTGAAACATCACCTACCCAGAGTAAGGCTGGTGAAGTCATTTCGGTTTAAATCGGTAGTGCTTGATAGTTGTCTCAACCTCCCTTGTGAATTGCAAGCAAGATAATGGTTATTATTTATGAATTCGGATAGATTTTACTCTTCTATTTGCTTGATCTAAAACCTCGATAATTTAAATTTTGCGTATATAATTGATGCTGTGGTTATCTCTACCGCTTTTTTCCTCTCCGGAAGGGATACCCTAATTGATTTCCTTCTAAATTGCAACACTAAAATTTACAGTGCTCCGTTAATAATTTACTTACTTTGAAACAACAATTTTAAAGAAATATATGGATAAAAAACGTTGTTGTTTGACTTGGCTTCGGAAGTGTTCTATGAAGCTCCAAAGCGAAAAAACAAATTACCAGACAGTGAATATTTTGATCTTTTCAAATTGTTTTTTAAATTTTCTAAAATTAAAGAAAGACTAATAACGCTTTGGCGTCCTGAGGTTTTTTAAAAATGAAACGCATTTTAGAAGATAACCGGTGCGGTTGAAAATTGCTGGCTTCTTTCACAGTGGAAAATACATTCACCTTCATCCTGCGTTCGTGCCGGGTGAAATCGCTGCTCAATAAATAATAAAGACGCTCAACCGGAACCGACACTTACCTCTGCCGCCCCGGTTAGCGAATTTCGTTAGAACCAATTAAAATAATAAACCCTTTCACCAATAAAGGAATTGCACATTAAAAGGGAAAAAATAAAATGAATCCATCTCAGATTAATATTAAACATCTTGTTCTGTTAATCGGTACCAACCCATTGCCCAATTTTGTGGTCGCTGATTTTTTTCTTCAGACAAACACCCAATTGCAAACCATCTGGCTGGTTCATTCGGAAAGGAACGCATTACAAGCAAGTACGCTGGAGCAGGCTACCAATCTGGAAGCCTTGCTGCGAAAAATTTGGGCAGGCCACCATCCACAACTGAACTTTCCACTGCAAAAAGTTTCACTCTCTGATGTAAGCGATGCCAATGCCATCCGCAGAGAGATTGAACAGAAGATGCTCCGCAAATGGCAGCGAGATGATTCCTTCCATCTGAATTATACCGGCGGTACCAAAGCCATGGCAACGCATATCTATCATTGTCTTCAAGAATCGAAGTGGAATAAAAAGCAGGCCTTTTCTTATCTGGATGCCAATAATTTCAGGCTGGTAGTAGATGAGTACGGAGTTGTTGTGGATGATTTACGGCAGGTTGTAAAATTGGAGTTTGCAGACTTAATTGGTTTACATGGTTTTCAACGGACAAATGAAGATAAAGATGATATTGATGAAGCACAAGCCTTCCAAGCCTATCAAAAATATATCTCCGATCCAAGGACTCATTCCATGAACGAAAAAGATGGCAAGCCTTTTGAGGTTTATCTGAAAAATAAATTAAAAGACAGATTTGGCGCTGGAATGAATGGGGATAAAAGCATTCTGCACAACTGGGAGATTAAAAAACCGCATTGGAATACACATTTTGAAATGGATATCATCCTGCTTAATGGCTACCACCTTACGGGAATTTCATCTACTGTATCCTTTAAAAAGGACTCCTGCAAAAACAAAGGATTTGAAGTCATTTTAAGAACAAGGCAAATAGGAGGCGATGAAGCGAGAGCGATACTTATCACGCGATCTAACAGGAATCAAACCAGGCTTTTACAACAGGAATTGATTTACGAAACAGGCAGAAACCAGGAAAACATTCTGGTGTTGGGAATAGATGATTTACGAAATGAGGCATTATATCTACGCAAAATCGAAGAATTTGTGTTTGATTAAATGTTTTTATAAAAGGAGAACACTTTATGAATGAGTGTTATGCGGTTTTACTGGATACGGTTTCCATACAAAATTATATTTTCAGAAGCAACAAGTTGAAAGAGAATTTAGGCGCTTCGTTTCTGGTTGAACAAATTTACGATTCCTATCTGGCAGAAGCACTCAGCAAAGTTGCAAAAAGTACCTCAGAGGAAGAAAAACAACATTTGTATGAGTGGGAAAATTCGAACGCCGATGTTCCGGAATGTGCCAATGGAGTAGAAATCGGTTATATCGGAGGCGGTAATGCATTATTGTTCTTTCAACAAGAAAGTCAGGCAAAACAATTCATTGAAGTTTGGACCAAAATATTGCTGATACAGGCACCTGGTATAACTACGGCTATTGCTATCGAAAAATTTCCAAAAGACCCTAATCAGTTTAAAACCGCACTAAATTCACTCTTTATCCAATTAAGAAGAAATAAGAGTCGTTATGTACCGCTCACCTTACTTCCCCGGCACGGAATAACCGCCGAATGTGCACGAAGTGAGCTTTCGGCTGAAATTTATAATTCTGATATTAAGGACTATGTGTCTGCTGATGTAAATGCCCGGATTGAAGCTGCTGACAGTTCAAAACAAGAAATCCAGTTCAAATACCAAGCTTTGCTACAAGATAAATACACTTTTACAACCGAATTGGACAAGCTAGGCGGTGTTCATGGTGAAGATAGCCATATCGCAATCGTTCATATCGATGGAAATGATGTGGGCAAGCTTTTTAAAGAAGCGGATAGCTTATCGTATATGCGCACTCTTTCAAAGACAATAAATGGAACTACACAAATCGCTTTTGAGAGAATAATCAAACTAACAGTGGAACGCTATGATGATATTATGGCTTCTCTCGGTTTTGGCAATGCAAGCCCGGGTCCACAAGAAGATGGTAAAAGCGTGCTGCCCATTCGCCCTATTATCTTGGGTGGTGATGATGTCACTTTTGTCTGCGATGCCCGGTTGGGAATTTATTTTGCGAAAATTTTTATAGAAGAATTTGAAAAGACAAAATTGAACGGAAAAAAACTAACCGCCTGCGCCGGCATCTCAATTGTCAAAACAAAATATCCGTTTTATCGTGCCTACTGGTTGGCAGAAGAACTTTGCGCAAATGCAAAAGCACGAAGAAAAAAAATAGATGAATCCGCTTCCTTTTTGGATTTTCATGTTTCCATGGGAGGCGTTGCCGGTTCACTCAAATATATTCGTAAACGATTTTTTGGATTTGATCCACGGGAAAATAATGGAAAAGCTGACGAGTATCTGCTCTATCGCCCGCTGAAGGTTGTTCCTAAAAAACCGTTCGATGAATTGGGATTGGATATGATGCTGACGAAAGCATGGCAACTCAAGAAGAATTTTCCCAAAAACAAACTTGCCGATTTACGTTCAGTGCTGACCAGATCCAAAGATGCCCGACGGGAATTTGTGCAGGATTTGGAATATCGCGGTTTAAATTTACCTGTTATCGAGGGGCATCAATATGAAAGAGAATTGTTTGAAAACAATATTACTCCCTACTTTGACATGTTAGAATTATTGCGCTTTTATCCAGAATTTGCTTTAAACGAAATTGGAGAAAATAATGAATAACTTCAAGTTGGAAATCAAACTCGAAGGTCCGGCTCTAATCGGGGCAGGTGTGGGATTTGGGGCAGAAATAGATACCGATATTGTATTCGATGAATTGGGACTGCCGTATATCCCCGCCAAACGCATCAAGGGTTGTTTACGAGAAGCCGCCAATGAAATTAGTGATATGTTTTCCATAGCTAAAATTGATGGGGAGAAAATTGACATCAATAAAACATTCGGCAATCCTGGAGAGGAGGATTCGGCGCCGGTTTATTTTTCCAATCTCTACCTTCCGGACTATGAAAAAAATCGCGCATGGCTAAACTACTTGACGAATGAATACAGCACATTCATTACGCATGACCGCATTATCGAATATTTTACTGAAATTTATCAGCAGACCAAGATTGATCGTTATGGTGTGGCAGATGAACATACATTGCGTACCATTCGGGTGCTAAAAAAGGGATTACGTTTTGGAGGTCTGGTAAAAATTGACTCTGATGAAGAGCTAATTTTAAATACCTTACTCCTTGCCTGCCAAAATTTTAGGCAAATGGGAACCAAACGAAATCGCGGCTATGGTAAGATCACCTGCGTTCTTTATGATTCAACAAACAAGTTATTGAATGCAAAACCACTTCTGGAGGAATTATGCACCGATTAAGATATCATATCACAACACAGGCGCCGGTCATTATTTCCGCTGTTTCCGGCGACCGAAATATGGTGCGCACAGAACAGCATATCCCAGGAACCGCGGTGCTGGGACTTTTAGCGAAGCAAATAATCAAAGAAAAAGCGCTTGGAAAGGAAGCTCATCAAGATGACGACTTCTATGCATGGTTCCTGCGGGGAAAACTACAAATGGGGAATGCTTATATTCTATCCAGAGACGAGTATGGCGAACATCGGCACTTTCCCACACCTTTCTCCATTGAGAGAGAAAAGCATGGAACCGCTGTATATGATAGTTTATTAAGCGAAACAGATGAGACAAAATATATTGGAGACTATTGTCAACTGGATGCCGATTCACTTCAAATTCAACCAGTGGAAACGCGAATCGAATTTCATCATCAACGCAAACGAGAAACGGGTGTGTCGGAAGAAGGTTTAATTTTCAATTATGAATCTCTTACTCCGGAGCAAATCTTCGAAGGGGAAATTCGGGGTTTAAAAAGTGATCTTGAACTGTTAATAAAATATACAGGCAACCAATGGACGGCTTTTCTGGGTCGCTCCAGAAATGCCCAATATGGCACTGTAGAGTTCCGGTTTTTAAATAATAAACCCGAGGAAATACCGGCTCCAGAAATTAATAATGCTCAACAAATCTCAATGACGCTGCTTTCAGACCTTATTCTTTACAATGAGTTCGGGTTTCCAACTGTTGATGTGGATGATTTAGAGCAGGAGTTGCAAAAATTATTGGGCAAAGTACAAATTGAAAAAGCTTTTGTAAAGAAAAACGAAGTTGAAAATTTTATCGGTGTCTGGAGACTGAAAAAACCTTCAGAGAGTTGTTTTAAGGCTGGGTCGGCTTTTCTTTTAAAGCTGGATTCGATTAATACTGACAAATTAAAGGCTCTTCAAAAAAATGGATTAGGCGAACGCAGGCACGAAGGATTCGGTAGAGTGGTTTTTGGCTGGCAGAATCATCCCGATCTCTCCCTGATGGAAGAAGCGAAACCACCCATAACAAAACCGGATTTTTCACCCCCGCAAACCATACAGGATGTTGTAAAATCCATTATTCAAAACTTGCTGATTGAGAGAATAAAGTTACAAGCAGCAAATAAACAGACTGAATTTGTACGGCTACCCTCAAATTCTTTGATCGCTCGGCTCTATTCTTTGGCTGATAAATGTGAAGGAAATCAAGATAGCTTATGTGCAGAAATTAAGGAATTTCGAAAGATTGCTGCCGATCAAATGCGGCACTGTTTAAGTAGAGATCATAATTTAATGGAATTTTTAGAAAAGGAAAATCCGGTTGAGGAATTCCTCCGTCAACCGCGAGAAAAAAATATCAAACTGCTTTGCCAGGAAATCAATTATGCTCCTGAATCTGATGTTATCCTAAAGCATAAATTAATCAATGCCTATTATACTACTTTCTTTTCCATGATGCGTAAGCGCAAAATTACCGAGGAGAAACAGAATGTCAGAAAATAATAAAATAAAAGGAAAAATTGTTTTAATCGGTCAGATCGAATGTCTTTCGCCTCTTCATATTGGCAGCGGAAAGGACACACATAGTGATATGGACATTATGCGAGATAAAGAAGGTAGAATTTTTATTCCGGCCACCAGTTTGATCGGAGTCCTGCGACACACCATTTTAAAAAAATGTTTTAACGGGCAGGAGAATCAGGATTTCAAGAAGTGCTGGGGATACACCTCTGAAGACGAGGGACAGCAAAGCGCCATTTCCTGCGATAATCTTGGAATTAATGGAGATGACATCCAAATTGTCAAGCGCGATGGTGTTCGGATAGATAATCAAACAGGGAGAGCGACGGATCAGGGCAAGTTCGATTTTGAGCTGCTGGAACGCGGTGCTACATTTGAATTGTGTATGGAATTTACCTATAACACCGATACCGAACTTTATATCAAAAAAACGGCGCGAACTATCTATGAACTGCTGGTGAAAGGTCAGATATCTCTCGGCGCCAAAACAACCGCAGGGTTTGGCAAAATCACTCTGATTGAAGAAAGTGCGAAAATCTACCTCTTCGATTTTGAAAAGAATAAGAAAAATGTGTACAATTGGCTTACACGTAACTTCACTAACGATAACCTGATAACAAAAGACGATTTACCGGCTCCCTTCTCCTTTAAGACACGGCAATTTTCCATTACTGCCAGATTTATTTTAAAAAACTCCCTCATCGTTCGCTCCTATAGCGATGAAGCAGAGTTGTCTGATGCCACTCAGTTAAAATCCGGTAAAGATTGGGTAATTCCGGGAACATCGCTCAAAGGCGCGATTCGTGCCCGAGCTGAGCGCATTGTCAACACGCTGGGGCTGAAGAAAGGTTGTGAAATAATAACAGAACTTTTCGGTTTTGTTGAAGAAGATTTGAAAGAGATGAATTGTAAACTGCCTGAAAAGTTTAAAGGATTAAAGGCGAAAAAAGGTAAAATTCGAATCCAGGAAATCTATTTAGAGCCGGAAAAATTTCCGGCAGAATTGCAAACCCGCATTAAAATTGATCGCTTCACAGGCGGGGTGATAGAAGGAGCCCTGTTTGACAGTATGCCCGTTTTTGCACCCGAACAAGCAGAATACCTGACTTTGCGTATGGAAATAGATGATTATCATGACTCTGAAGCCGGATTATTGTTGTTAGTGTTGAAAGATCTCTGGAGCGGCGATCTGCCTGTTGGCGGTGAAAAAAATATCGGGCGCGGCGTCTTTCAAGGCGTGCAGGCGGAAATAAATTGGGATGACAAATCCATTAAAATTGAAAAAGATATTGGTAAATTATCACCAGAACAAGAAGCAGATTTACAAAATTTTGTAGATGCCTTAAGTCAGGAGAAATCCAATGAATCATAAATTTGAATTAGCTGCTAATGGGTTACAGTTAACGAGTTTTCCCTCATCTGCTTTTTCCATCGATGATATGGATAGCCCGAAATTGAGTGAATATTTGAGAGAACATTTTGACATTGCCAAGATTGTTCTCTGGCTGGATAATGAAGTCCGGATTGGTCTGTGGAGTGAAAATAATTTTCATTTTTATAAAAGTAATAATTTTGAGTTCCGATATGTGCAGCGATTACGGGCTTTTAATGCGGATAAAGAAATTCATATCTGGCGCAGCAGGGAAGGATGGAAAGGGCGGATTCGCATTGATAAGGATGGTGGAGAAGAGACAGATGTAGTGATTGCCCATCAATTGCTTTTCGGGACAAAAGGAGAACGGTTAGATTCACAATTCATTAAACTTGAAGAAAAACGTGGTACGAATTTAATCCTGCCTCTGGCAAATTTTAAATTTAATAATAACGGCAATCCCCAGAGCCGGATTTTTATAATGACACACAATTACGTAAAAACAAATGAGATGAACCAGGCGACCTATTATGATTGTCGGTTTGTCGCTTTTACGAATGGTAAACAAGAATTGTCATAGAGGAATTCAAAATGAACAAAAAGAAAGCATTTAGTAAATATGAGCACATTAGCCATGTGCGGAATCCAGCTTATGCTCCCTATAATTTTGTGCCTTTGAATCAAAAAATTGTTGCAATTAATCCAGAAATTCCTGAAGCAAACAAATACCATACGAATCGAAATACCGGCTGGATTGATCTGGAAATCGAAACATTAACTCCGCTTTATATTCGCGGGACGCTTACACAGGATGAGATTCTCGCCGGTGAAGAAAGCAAAGACAATCCCGATTTTTTCTCTCCGGTAAACCGCATCCGCATTCCGGGTAGCTCGTTACGAGGAATAATTCGCAGTTTAGTGGAGATAGTGAGTTATGGGAAATTTCACTTCTTTGATGATAAACGATTGTATTATCGAGGACTGGCCGATCGCAGCAATCTGCGCGATGAATATCAGCGAAAGATGAGTTCTTATGATCGAAGGGCAAGAAAAAGTCAATATAAATTTTCTGCCGGGATACTGCGAAAAACAAAACATTCTGACAGGGGAGAACACTTTGAGATCGTATCCTCAGGGGATAATTTCAAACAAATTCTTAAATCAGAAGCAAAAGCAACAGTCAAAGCAATTGGTAAAAAATATCGGGAATTCGAGTTTTATGATATTGGAGAAGGTTATATTGTCGTTTCCGGAAATATCCCTGGAAAAAAGCGCGATTGGCTCATCTATTCGCCCCCGCAAAATGCAGAGATAATAAAACTCGACAATAAAGATATACAGGGCTATCTTGGCGATCGTAACCGTTCCGAAAATGTACCCAATTTAATTGATCTGGCCAGAAAGCGCGGCAAAGGCGTTCCCTGTTTTTATGTTCGATGGAAAGATGAGAATGGGAAAGATCGCATCTCCTTCGGACATACAGGTTTTTTCCGGCTGGCGTATGAGAAAACCATTGGCGAACATATTTTTGAGGAACTCTTAAAAACAGGAAAGATAGATTTTGCCGAATCCATCTTTGGCAATGAAACGACACATGCCGGCAGAGTATTCTTTGAAGATGCGTTTCTAACCAAAGGGCAAGAAAATCCGTTGCTTGAGGAGCAAATACCACAGATTCTTTCTGAACCCAAACCTACCACCTTCCAACACTACCTCGTACAAAATAATGATGAAGTGAGAAAGCTCAATCATTACAACAGCGATACAGTAATTCGCGGCTACAAAATGTACTGGCACAAATCCGGAAAAAACTGGCAAGAAGCCGATCAAGATGCCATTGAAAAACACCGCACCCAGTATACTTGCATACAGCCAGTAAAATCCGGCATTAAATTTAAAGGTAAAATTCGTTTCGAGAATCTGTCGGATGAAGAACTGGGCGCTTTACTTTTTGCACTTGAGTTGCCGCAAGGCTGCGCTCATAAACTGGGCATGGGCAAACCGCTGGGACTGGGTTCTGTTAAAATTACGTCATCACTTTATCTTTCCAACCGTGAACAGCGCTACCGGGATTTTTTTGCCGAATGGGATAACAAGATATCCCCAGAGGATAATGATACAATTAAAGAAATAAAACGCAAGTTTGAAAAGTACGTTCTGGAAGAACTTGGCGAAGCCAATGGTAAAAGTTTATGGGAAACGGAACGGTTAAAGGAATTGCTGGTGATGCTGCATGTGGGAATTGGACGGGATTTGGAAAAAGATAACGCTAATCGTTATATGAGCATAGCTCCTCACAATGAATTTAAAAATCGGTATATTCTTCCAAAAGCTTCTACTCTTCCTGATATCTCACAAGTTCAGGGTGCAGTGGATGCCTTGAAGGCTAAACCTTCAGAAATTAGACCAAATGTGAAATATATTGAATCTATTGAAATTGAAGGGTTGTGGGATAAATATAAAATTGAGTGGAAACTAAATAATGATGTAAATGTATTAGTCGGCATAAACGGAATAGGCAAAACCACTATTCTGGAACTAATTCGGTACGCTCTTTCCGATGAATATAATAATCCTGAAAAAGTTAAATATCCACCCAAAAAATTAATCATCTCTTTTGATACAAAAGAAACACTTGAATATGAGAGAAACGGAGATATTGTAATTTGCAATTCAAAACCGGTTTCTATCTTACTTCCGGAATTTGTATCTACTTTTGATGCACCGCTTGAATTGGAAGATTACGACAAATTAGTCGGAGAAACCACTGCAGAACAAATTGAAAAACAGCTATCCACTCGGCTACGAGAGCGAATAGGACGTTTTCTAATAGAAACAAAGGATATTTCAGATAACATAAGCAATGCGTATATAAACGATTTTATCGGTCTTATTAATAACGAAGTCTTTGTACGTACAGATAAAAAGATTGAGTTTGTGGGCTATTTCAAATTCACCTATGAGTGGTTTGAGAGACTGAATTCCGAAATTACTATTTCAGATGACATCCGTGATTCATTACAAAAATTAATTGTGGATGAATTTTTTCAGTTAGATGAGCAATTTCTTAGTTTCTTGGAATCAAAAATTGGGAAGAGAAATGCGTGGCGTTTATGTCCACAAATTTTAAAATATGTAAATTTCTTACCTGCCAAGCCTCCTACACATGCGGTATTCCGATTAAATGATGGTTGTGCTCTTCTACCAGAACAATTATCCACTGGCGAAAAACAAATTTTAATCATTTTATTTACAGCATTGATTCTAAAACTTCGTACAATCAAAGACAAGGATAAAAGGTATGTATTAATAATAGATGAACCGGAAAACTCTCTTCATTTAAAATGGCAAAAACATTTGATCTCCTATATCCGACGTTTGAATGATGAGATTCAAATCATTATAGCTACCCATTTGTCTGACTTCATATCATGGTAAACAGTACCTTTGTTAGAAATTAGAAGTAGTCTGAGATAATTATCAAGCACTACGGGTTTAAATTGAAATAGGTTCAATGGATTTATTTTGGGAATGAGTTTTTTCAGGATATCGGCTGGTGCCTGTTTATCTTTGTATCGATTTTTCCGTATGAGGTTAAAATAGAGCATATAGGTATAGCTTTTCTCTGGGAGTTGCGT
>WAPZ01000476.1 GCA_015520535.1 Candidatus Heimdallarchaeota archaeon | reverse complement strand
CTGAAAGTTCAATGCCGATGTTATTAGTCATAAAAGTGTTATTTCTAATAATATAATTTTGAACTGAGATTAAATAGCCGAAAATGCCATAATTAGCTCCAAATATGATATTCTTTTCAATTGTGAGTGGATTAAAATTACTATAGAGGCTAGTAGTGCGAATTGCATATCCCGCTATATTAAAGACATGATTGTTGACGATATTAATGGAACCGAACGAATTTGAGCTAACTGAAATGCCAGAAGCGTATTTTCCAATGATTGCATTTGATTCTAATGTAAGATTGCCAGTTGTGTCCGCATAAATTGCAGAGTAAGTGGAGTTTTGATTTTTGGGGACTAAGAATAAATTGTTTGTAATAATAATGTTCGTCGTATTCCTCAGTTGAATTCCACCAATGTTTTTTCCAATAAACCAATTATTCCTTATAAGGATATATTTTGAATGAATATTACCGATATAAAGTTGATATCCAGGCATACTTTCATTAGCAAAAAGGTAGTTTTCTATTATATAGGGATTATTGGCACTACCATTACCTTTCCATCCTTCCATTGCAGCAAAAGTAACTAAGTCGGTTTCATTTTCTATAAAAATTTTATTATGTGGACGTAATCTTAAATTAAGATTTTTTGCTCGTCGAAAAGAGGAGTCGCCACTAAATGCTTGCCATGACACCAATGACGCATTTGTTTGAAAGTCGAATCTAAAGAGGGAACTATGATTTGCAACAATGAACATTTCTAAATCGGTATCATGCTCAACATCAACGACAATCGGACTACTCTGAACACCGTCGGAAAAAGAATATGACCATAACTGTGTTCCAGTCCCATTAAACACATACAGTGCTCCATTATAACCACCGTCAGACGTTGAAATAATAATATCTGAAATACCATCGCCGTCAAAATCAGCTAAAGTCGCACTCAAGACATGCAATGGATTGATATAAAGATTCGTTTCCCACAAAAGGTTGCCATTATTAGCATTTACTACATAAAAACTTGAGTTATCCGAGCCGATTATGACTTCCAATTGCCCGTCACCATTGACATCACCAATAGCGGGAGCTGAATATTTCACTAACATGTTAGGAATATAATATGTCCATAGGCTTGAACCCGTTGTGCCAGAAAGAGCCGTAATAACGTCGTCACCGCCATATATAACATCGACTACACCATCTCCGGTAACATCAGCAAGAGAAGGTGAGATATCTAATACACTGGGACCAGTCGAATAAAGCCAAAGCTCTGTGCCATTAATACCATCGAATGCATAAATTGAACCACTATTACTGCCAACTACCACATCTAAAGTCCCATCAGCATTGACATCACCTAACGCCGGTGAAGACAATTCCGTACCACAACACCCCAACCACGCTGACCAAAAAATGCTACCATTATTCCCTTTTACAGCGTACAAATTGTCATTACTGGTAAAGAAGAGTTCCAACTCATTATCATTGTCCACATCACCGATGGCCACTGTAGATGCAATTTTAGCTCCCAAGGATAAGGACCATAATAAAGACCCATCCTCACCATTAAGAGCAATTAACACGCCATTATATCCGCCAATAACAATCTCTGGATATGGATCTGAATCTAAATTAGCAATGGAAGGAGACGCATCAATTATAGCTCCAATATTGTAACTCCAAAGTATATTCCCATCAGATCCGTTTAATGCCAAAACATTACCATCTTGGGTCCCTATAACGATATCAAAAATCCCATCTAGATTAACATCTATTGTCGCCGGTGAAGACCATGAAGCATTTCCAATAGTCTGCTGCCATGTAATTATTGGAACTGCAGTAACTCCAGCTGCCGCTGTAAGTGATGATTTACTCTTAACATTTTCTTGTATCGTTCCATGAACACTTATTTCACTTTTCTTTGAGCCACTTTCATTTTCACTTCCACGGGGGGATAACTGAATCGACGTAACGTCCACATCTCCCAAATCTATTGAAATCCATAATACTGCAACTGTAGAAAGAAAAATCATTAGAGTTAGCATGAAAACTAATAATTTATGATGATAAAAGACCGTTTTCGACAAGAAAAACGTTTTTTTGTCACTTCTGCTGAAAGACCTTTTTAAATCCCGTTTAAAATTCATTTAATACCCTCATGCAACCTTTAACTACTTAATCATATTTGTGGTTGTTCATATAAACTTTACTCACTTTTCCAAAGATAAAACCAGAATTATAATACCACATACTATACTGAATTTTCAAACATTGTAAAAATAAAGAATGTCAGACTGTATATCACCAGCAACTACTTCTACCACAGCACCAAATTTTTTTTAATGACCAAACTTTCATATCATATTGGCAATGAAGATAACCAATATTGTTAGCCATTTCAACTATCATTTAAAGTGAACTTTCAATTATCAATTTAATGCATTATAACAACTTTTTAATTAACGTCAACAGATAGGTTTTTTGATGAAGTACCAAAAAAATAAGAGCTTTACAAAGAAAAAGAAAAACAATTTAAAAACGTTCGTTCTAATAGTTATAGGAATGCTTCTTTTTAGTGGGACGTTCTCAGTTATGGTCTTCTCCTCACCGTTTCATCTTTTTAAAAAAAGAAATGCTACAACTGTCATTGTCACCTGGCATGCTTTTATGCCGTCTATTAAAATAGCTTTTTTAGAAATTTAATTTAATTAGTCATCAATTATACGCTCATGATTTTGCGGACACCGACCAATCGTGTAATCATAAAAGCCTTCATCCCAAATTTCTTCTGTTTTATAATGAAGGGAACAGTATATTGACTGTCTCTTATACACATCT
>WAPZ01000475.1 GCA_015520535.1 Candidatus Heimdallarchaeota archaeon | reverse complement strand
TTCGTGGGATATTTAAAGATGTATATATCGAAGAAAAAACAATTCATGCGATTCCGGAATATGAAGAAATGCCATCTGTTCAAGTTTCCCTTCGAAATACAGCGTTTTTGGAAGTATTAATCACATCAGAAGATTTTTCTTTTGTTCTTAACGAGCTTGAAAGTTACCTTTCTAATAATGGCTATCAAATGATGGATTTATTTACCGTTGCAACTGTAGATGGATCATATTTCCGTATTTATTCAAAACAAACAGAATTAATTGATATTACCTCTAGTTCTTTAAGCGCCATTGGCGAAGAATTTAACGTACCTATTTCCACATTTAAAACACATGTAATCTTCGTAAAACAAGAACTACTTGACACGCTAGAACCAAACCAACTGAATTTGATTATCGAAACAATTATTGAAGCCTATTATCCCACATTTTATACGTATCTCACTAGTATCCAGAATAAAAAACCCGATTATGTGCGAGAGGGAGATCCCGATACCGTATTCGATGCGTTTTTTGATATTTTAGAAAATGAAGATTTAAGTAGTGGTGTAGCGGCAATTTTAGGATTTGCCGGGGACTTACATGTTGCCTATTTTGGGACAATAACCAACGACATGATTGATTTCTTTGAGAACTTAATCGCAGAAATTGAGGAAAGAAATGAAACGACAATTGAAAAATTTTATATGTTTAAATTAGAAGCTCAAAAAGCCGAAGAAAGTGAAGAAAAGGAACAAAAGAAAGATACAACGAAAAAGAAAGATCGACTTCTGGCAGTGGCACATCGACCCGCAGATGCCTTATTCTTAAAAAATGAACCAGATCCAGCGGTCGATTTATCGGATCGTGAAATTGACGTTCTTTTTTTCATTAGTTCCCGAAGAAAAAAGAAGGTTCAAAGTAATATTCTCGCACAAAAACTCAACATGTCTCAAGAGGAAGTAAAAAACATTTTACGCGATCTTGTAGATAAAGGATGGTTGAAAGTAACCTCCGGTTGGTATATCTTACGTCCATCGAAAGCCAAAATCTTAGATGAAATTCAATCATTGGAAAAACAAATAATTCGTATCGATTCGGCACAATCCTATCAACCAATGGTCAAAAATCCCGCATTAGCAGAAGAATTAGGCTTAGGTAGGCCAGAACAAGTTATTTTACTGCTCTTTGCTGGTGATCAGTATCGTTCCTATACCAGAAGTCAACTTCTTCAACTCACGCAACTCATGTCGTATGATGTGGACAATGCGATTGAAAACCTCCAGTCAAAAGGTTTGCTTGAATATCGGACGTCAGCATATTGGTTGACACCGGAAGGAAGAAATGTCCTTAATAAACTCCAACGTGGCGATCAATCCTTACTCAAAGCTATACCGCGTGCTCTTCATGCCATCGTTAAAAAAGGAAAAACGGTTAAAACTGTAGAGCTAGATCCAAAAGAACAACTGGTTGTTGAGGCTTTATTGACTCGAAACAACTTAAAAACACAATCTCATCTGATAGCCGAACTTACTGGCCTAGACAAGGAAGAAGTCAAGGCTGTTCTCGCTAATTTGACAAAAAAAGGCATCTGTACTGTTAAACGCGGTTGGTATGCGCTCGCAGATAATGTCACGTTAAAGAATCCGGTCGCCGAATAAAAAGACAAAAATACTGCTATTTTCTTTATTTTTCACTGTAACCGAAAAATAAGAACCAAAAAGAAAAAATTAATTCACAATTTAATGCTTTTTTTAACGCTAGCTGTATTTTTTGGTTCAAATCCATTCTTTTCTAAGAGAGGATACATTTTTTCGGCAAAAAAACGAATTGCATGTTCGGGGATACCGTATTCTTTGAATTCTTGTTCTGCGATTTCCATAGACCATGAATTCTTTTTTGTAAGTAACGCCATAAATTCTTGATATTCATGGGGAAAGACCACCCACTTCTCTGTGGTATCCACGTAATATGTAGGTACAATTTTACTCCACGGTTTATGCAATAATGTGGCCGTCCGAATCTCAAGAGGCATTTTATGGAGAAGATATTCAACTGCAACTTTTAAAGAATTACCCGTATCTGTTAAATCGTCAACTAATAACACCTTTTTATCTGAAATATCTACAGAAATGTCTTGGCTGATAATGGGGCGATCAATGGTCTCCCCAACATCCCGATAAAACATGATGCGCATGTTGGCTAACTCAATACCTTTCACCACTTGTTCAAAATAATCTGAAAGTAAGCGTGCCGGTATCCAGCCACCACGGGCAACTCCACATATAATATCCGGAATAAACTCGGGATAAATCTTATCAAAAAGTTTATAACTTAGATCAGCAATATCTTCCCATAACAAGACTAAGAAATTATTTTTTTCCGTCATTGATGTTCCACAACCATGTATATTACGCAACTCTCCAAGTAATCAGTTCCTTCAGCACACTTAACTATTTTTTTTATTTTTCCGAGGGCAGACAAACGCATTTAACTCAACGCAAAATCATTGTAAAACGGATTAATCGGATTATAAAAAGGTGTGGTTGGAATTATGTCTTTTGACGAAGTTTTTTTGCATACTAATATGAACCCTATGCTTTGTGGCATCATTTCTCCCACCATTAATGAAAACGAAGCAAATTTTCACCTTCTTGGAATTCCTCTCGATAGCACCTCCTCATATCGAACCGGTGCAAAGTTGGGTCCCGACCATATTCGTTATCTCTTATCCTCAGATAATTTCGAATGTACGGGAGAATTGGGTGTTGAACTAAGCGAACACTATAAAATAAAAGATTGGGGAAATCTGGCACTACGACAAGGACGTGTTGTGGAATCGTATGAGTTGATTAGAAAAGTAATGAACAATCTTCTACGATCCACACAAAATTTTCTGGTGTTTGGTGGTGATCATGGCATTGAAATACCCGTTCATGAAGCCTTGGATCAAAACACCCAAGAATTTGCCATTTTATATTTCGATGCCCATTTTGACGCCTACCAAGAATTATGTGGAGAACCGCTTTCCCACGGATCAACTTTGTTTAAAACAGCAAATTTGGAAAATTTTGCACCAGAAAAAAGTGCAGTAATTGGAATACGAGATTTTCCAAGAGAACATAAAAAATGGGCTGAAGATATTGGACTTAAAGTGATTTATGCCCATGAGTTTGCCGAAAATCCCCCCTCTGCATTAGCACAACTCATTATTTCACAAATAAAGCGCCTTAAAGAAAACAGCCATCTCCATGTCTGCATTGATTTAGACGTTTTTGATCCCAGTGCCGCACCAGCAGTGGGAAATCCTACCGCTGGTGGTTTAACCAGTCGACAAGTCTTTTCTTTGCTCTCTGCCATCGGAAAAGGAATGCAGACACATCCATTCGACTCATGTTCCATCACCGAATATAATCCAGCGTATGATAATGCCAATATAACAGGTTTTTTAATCATAAAGTTGGTTATTGAATTATTAAGCTCCAGAATTTGGTGAATAAGGATAATAAAAAATAAAGAAAAAAGTGAGGTATTATTATGGCAAAAATCGTAATTTGTGACCCTATTGCTAAAGTGGGTATCGAAAAACTGAAAGAATCGGGGCATGACGTCCACGATCTTTCGGATCTACCACGAGATAAGCTTTTATCTCAAATCGCAGATGCTGACGCCATTGTTGTAAGAAGTCGCACAAAAGTCAATAAAGAATTTTTTGAACACGCACAATCATTGAAAGTAATCGCCCGCTCCGGAGTCGGATTAGATAATATCGACCTCAATGAAGCAAAAAACCGGAATATAAAAGTGGTTAATGCTGTAGAGTCCCCAGCAAAAGCCGTAGCTGAACTCACGATTGCACTTATTTTGTCACTCACACGGAATGTTGCACTCGCTGATCATCTAATGAAAAAAGGCCAATGGGCAAAAAAAGAACTTGCAAAAAAAAGTCATTCCGTCTTTGGAAAAACACTTGCCATCATCGGCTACGGACGCATTGGCCGGAGAGTTGCCACGATTGCACGAACACTCGGTATGTCTGTTATCGCTTATGATGTGGTAAAACTTGAAGGAGTCGAACAAGTAAGCTTCGAAGAGGCTCTTAAACGTGGTGACATTTTTTCCATTCATGTGCCGCTGTTACCAGCTACTAAACATATGTTTAATGAGGAAGTGTTCAATAAAATGAAAGATGGCGTTTTTATCATCAACACAAGCCGTGGTGCAGTAATCGACCAAAATGCCCTAAAAAAAGCCTTGGACTCTGGAAAAATTGCAGGCGCCGCGCTTGACGTGTTTGAAGATGAACCCAATCCCGATCCTGAACTTGTAAATCGACCTAATGTAGTTGCCACGCCACACATAGGAAGCTCAAGCATAGAAGCACAAAAAGAAATCACTCTGGAGACGATTACTAACTTACTGGACGCTTTAAAATAAATATTTGCATTAAAAGTATCATAAAGTGAAAATAATTTCTCTTCTTC
>WAPZ01000474.1 GCA_015520535.1 Candidatus Heimdallarchaeota archaeon | reverse complement strand
TGAGTATAAGAGACAGCCTTATTATCTGAATAAATAAACGCCAATTTATTGAATTTTATATCTTCAAAAATATTTTCAAATTCTAACAATAAATAGCATTTTTTATAGGACCAATTTTTAAAAAACATTTCTGGTATCTCAATACTTGCCCTTGCAGTCCTTTGTAGGTTTTTGAATCTTAAAACGCGCAAATATTTTCCTTTGATTGGAACACCACATATTTCTAATAATTTTTCTTGAACTTTGCTTCTATGAATTCCTAAAGATATAGATAGCATAGGGCGAATTCTTTTCTGCGATCGAATAAATTGATCATAAGCCCAAAGGAGCTTTGCGTAATCCATTATTTCGAAAAGCGATTTTGCATATAAATTAAATACTTCGGGATTGTTTGGAGCTAATTTAAATGATCTATTAAGTGCTTTTACAGCATTCACAATGTCAGCTTTTTTTAAATATAACTTGCCTAATTCATACCAATGAAAGTAGCTTAAAGGCAAAATATCAATGGCAGCTTTTTTGAATTTAATGGCTTTTTTTAGCTTTTGTGAATTCATGTAAATATCTGAAAGCAAATCACATGCTTTCACATATGCATGAGTTCTTAATTGTCCAGCTTTAACGCCTGAATACGTAGAAATGTAAGAAAGTAATATTTTTTCTGCGCTCGAATAGTCTCCCTTTTGAATCAAATATTCAGCTCTATCCACCTTATCAAATGTGTGTCTATATGCCAATGAACGTAGAAAAATCGGAATGCCATAGTCCAAATTAAATGAGACATAATTTAGATAAACTATAGGCATAATAAACAGTAACATTAGAAAGGCTACATAGGCTATGGATAATTGTTTTTGATATCGAAGGCCCAATAAACGAATGGAGTTTTTCCATAATTGTAGCATATTACTTCTGTCCAGTTATAATTCAAAAACAAACAATTGGCCTGAACATATGTCCGAGTCTTTTAAATAGAAAGTGGTCCTAACTAATTGTAAAATTAGGACTCTTACAAATACACTAACGCTTAAAACCTGCCAAAAAGCGTAGATTGAACCATTACATGTTCGAAATTTGGCCAATAGAAAAATCGACGGGCACAAATCAATGGTTGTTGAATCAAGGGCATAAACCATTTCATCGAGTTGCAGGCCCAGTTCATCATCACCGTAACGCTCTGGCCTCCTGATTCAGAATCTGTGCAAAGCCGGCATAAATTCGCCAATCTCTTTTTTTCATTGGCATTGGCCAAAGTAATGCGAAATACTTTACCACTGAAAGATGCCCAATATGATAAAGTTTGGGTTGCATCCCCGAAGATAAGCTTCAATATCACGCAAGCTGGCTTTTGGAGTAAGTTGTGCAAAAACCATGCACTAAAAGTGGTCCCAACATGAAAAGCTTTTGGCCCTGGAATGGCTACCGGAGCGCCTGTCACATTTACGAAACTGCCTTATGGGCAAATAAGCCATGAGTTCAAAAAATACATGGGGACCGGTATACATGCGCCATTCACCAAGAGGTGATGTCCAGAACGGTGAAAAATAAAAATAATCTCAAGTCGATCTGGCAAAATTCCTAATTATAACAACAGTAACTTTTATAAATTATAGTTGGTAGAAAATTATAGTGTCCTGACAATAGCGATAGCATAACTTAATCTTATATAAAGAAGCCATTATCGTTTTTAATTAATTGTGCGTTGATATTTTTGCTTACTTCTCGCAAATCCTTTAGAAACTCTTGCTCAGATGTTTTTTTACGCATTTTAACCGAGTATACTAATTCAAATCGATTACTATCATCAGTATCTATAGTTAATAAAGAATCACTTTCTAAATGCTTGTAGAATACCTCTCTAAATGCTTCTTTATAGTTTAAATCTCTGTCTATATCAATTTTTAGCAGCACCTCTCCTGTTGGTTTAGCTCCAAAATTAAATTGATACATTGCATAGATTACACTAGCCATTATTAAGGTAAAGACGATTGCAATACCATAAAAACCAGTTCCACTGGCCATTCCTATGGCCATTGTCAAAAAATAAAATGCAACATCTCGACTTTCTTTGACTGCGTTTCTAAAGCGAATAATTGATAATGCACCAACTAAACTAAAGGCTCTCGCTATATTGCTTCCAATTATTAACATAATTACAGAAACTACAACTCCCATTATAACCATAGTCTGAACAGTGGATTGCGAATACGAAGGGCCTTGATGAGTAACTCGATAAATATAGCCTATTATTAAAGTTAGGCCGAAGCTAAGCAATGTAGCGATTAGCAATTGAATCAATGTAACCGTTTCAATTGCTCCAGAAGTTGCAAACAGTTCATTAATTAACCGCTCCATATGCTTTTCCCCTTATTTGATGATTTATTGTAATGTTATTACCTCTGTAATTGTTTTACTTATCTTGGAAATTAAGAAACAGGGCAGCTGAAATAAGCGTTATCATA
This sequence comes from Candidatus Heimdallarchaeota archaeon, assembly GCA_015520535.1. Classification (GTDB taxonomy): domain Archaea; phylum Asgardarchaeota; class Heimdallarchaeia; order Hodarchaeales; family S146-22; genus S146-22. Next base: position 172 of record WAPZ01000474.1, on the reverse strand, counting down.
GTCAATCCAAAGAGGCCCTATGAAAACTCGAAGACGGGTTACTGACGAACAGAAAATTCGTATTTTGCGTGAGCATTTGGACAATCAGGTGAAGACTTCAGAACTTGCCGAAAAGGTATCCATACGGTGAAGTACAGGTTGATTTTCAGGGCACGAAGACACCCTCAACGGT
>WAPZ01000473.1 GCA_015520535.1 Candidatus Heimdallarchaeota archaeon | reverse complement strand
CCTTTATACAGCAGTTCCGCTTTCATAACCTATTTAAAGCGTGACCTAGTGATGGTGCCATGACAGCTAGCAATGCAGAAAAACCGCCGGACAAAAAAGCGAAGAGTGAAGGCTATAACTAAAAATATAGTCACTCTTTCACTACATCTCGCGATACAAATAAAAATGGTGTTTGTTGCCTTAGTTGTCATATATAGCCAATTTAGATAGGAAAAATTTGGTGTTATCATATTTTGTTCGTGGATTAGATAGGTACATGCTAAATGTAATGCTTAAATGCTCTTATTTATTATAAATCCTATAACAAGTGAGGTAGAATGATATTTCCTAAAATAGAACGGTATGGAGAAAAATCCGACTTAGATGTGGTATCCTTGCAGTCTATGATGCGACAATGGAAAGTAAAAGAGATATTTATGATTGAAAAACTCATCCGAGATCAACAAAATCCTTTTCACATAAACAAATGGGACATTACCTCCAGTTTTTTTCTGATGTGGTATATCATTGGTTCGATTCCAATAAAATTCATTGGAATGGCATATTTTTCTTTAGTAGAACAGCTCATAAAGGTGGGACTTATCATTCTCTCTTATGAATGCTTTAATCGTGCTGAAATGCAACGTCGCCGCCAGTTCAATCTTCCTCCGATTAGCTATCTACTCGATCGGGAAGTATACAAACGCATCATGATAAAAGAACGGCTTTTCAGCCTTCTAATCGGGTTTTTCGTGGTTTTTTTATTGAAAATACTATTAGTATATACCAAATTCGTCATTATTATAGATTGGGATGCTAATTTTGTCTTTAACTTTCCATTATCCGATTATATGAACCTGGTTATTCCGTGGGGTTTTGTTCTTCTCCCCTATGCCTTAATTAGACACAAAATAATAAAGGATCACTGGAAATCATGGTGGATACACCAACAAGAACTCACAATTTACAAAGAAAACCGCAACATCGACAAAAATACGCCATGTACATTATTTGACGTCTTCGACTGAAAAAAATCTCAAACATGAAATAAGTACCATATAAAACAAACAAACTATTATAGTGGTGTGACTATTCCTTTGATTATTCGTTTCTTTAAAAAAAGAATATGACCATGTTCTTTTCTCGCTCGCACTTATTGATATAATGGAAGATAACAATAATTCTGCTCTATCAACATCAAGTGGCCGTATTGCATAATAACGCTACTCTAAAAATAATAGTAGATCGAGAAAATGGTGATAAATCGGTGCAAACGTACTGGCTTTATAGAATAGATCAAGCGAAAGACCGACGTCGTTTACGTGTAATATTTATGCCGCAAAATGCATTTTCTCCAACTAAGGCAATGTATATCCATTCCTTGCAAGATCTTCAAGACCTCATTTTAGAACGAGTATTGAAATTAAAAACGCAAAGTCGGTCACGAAAAGGTGAGTTGGAACACACTCAGCAAAAACTACGGTATTTTCTGAAAATTTGGGAAGATAGCGTTATAAAGGGGTGGATTAAGCGTCTTCCCGATCAAGACAAAAAATCGGATGATTTAAGCGTTCGACAACAAGAATCATTCTGGAGATCACTTGCGCTTGAAGTCTTTTTTAACCTCGATATGAACATGAAAAGGCTGAGGGAAATGTTTCCGGGGCGTTTTTACTATGATCGAGTCATGCTGCGGCGTTGTGGCTTGCCGTGGATGGTATTTGCTTTAATAACTGGTGCATTAGCAGTAATTATGTCCATATTGAATCAAAATCTGCTTCCTTATTCAGTGGGGGGCTTTGTATTAAGCTTGTTTTTGGGTATTGAAGCTTATATTAAGGGCTTCTTTGCCTAAGTTCGAAAGAACTGATTGTAGAAGTAACGAAGGTTTTTCATGCAGAGAAACACCATAAACGCTACAGTTCCGTGCTTTTAAGAAGTGTAAATAAGCTAATGATGATATGTGGTAAATGTGGAGCCTAATGCTAGTTTTGGTATCGATTTCAGTATTAAAAGGAGAAAAATCGTAAAAAACTATTGAATGTTGTGAAAGTGTCACGTGTGTGCTTTTTCAGAACAACGCAACGTTGAGTTCAGTAATCCTTAGTGACAAATAAATTTGTATGTGATTTTTTTGTTTATTAGGTTCAGCTAAAAATATGCTTAAAAATGTGATTTGAGTTAATAAAACATGAATTAAAACACTAAAGAGGTTAAAAAAATGGAAAACGATGGCCAATATAAAAGAACAGCCTCAAATAACATAATTTTTCCGATAGCGTTGACTTTTTATATACTTTTATTTATGTTCGTTTTAATTTTGGGTATATCCACACTTACAGCACCAGCATCCAGTATTACCACGGAAGATTTATTTTATGCGGAACGATTTCAAGGTTGGGCTACAGTTCTTGTCACAGCAACAATTTTGCTTGTTGGGTATATTTTATACCATAAAGAGTCGGAATCGCTGTAAATTTCCGCTTTATCATCTTTATTTTTAAAGATGACTTGTCTTCAAGGATTGATTCTTGTTTTTCTGCGTTAAGAATTTTTTTATAATAAAAAGAATGAAAGGGGAAAAACTGGTTCTCTCATTGTCCTCATTTGTCCAGTTTTTTTATGATAAGATGATGGCGTCCATTTAACTTCGTAGGACATGGTTCAGCGTTTCAATATTTGGAGCACCGACTAGCAGTCCGATAAATAGACCGACTAGTCCCAAGAAAATGGATATAGGTAAACCCGGCAAAGTTGGGCGTTTTTGAAGCAAATATAAGGTCATTCCGATTCCGAGCAATAGGCCGATAAGGGTAAAAATGAAGGGGAGAAGCGATCCTGTAAGATCGGAAATTTTCAATGAATGTGCAATCAACATGGAGTAAAAAGCAAAGTCACCTAGGCCGATATTGACATCGCCACTGCTATAGATGGGAAGAAGTGGCATCCCAATAAAAGATTGCCTAGTCAGTTCGGTCGTAGTTTCTTCCACTGGGGTTTCCACATCAGTATTAGTGCCAGTTGCTTGAGTAGAGGACGAACTAATAAAATGTTCTAAAATCCCCCGAATAGGGCCTTTGAAGACAGAATAGATATCGTATAAAGACAGTGCAATCAATACAAGTACCGCAGAAATGACGGGGAAATGGATGCCGAAAATGGTGCCAATTCCGGCGCCAAATAAAATCAGCATGCTGTTCCTTAAAAAGATGCTCCGATTAAGAGTTGGATTCATAGCATAAAAGGCAAGTACTGCCATTGCAAAGGAAACACCTAAAATAAGGATGGTAAACCAATACTCCGGTATCAGCACTACTATTGCGTCCAATGGGAGGTAGAGAAATAACTCAATTAACATTAACGGAAAGAAAAATAACGTAAGTGAAAAACTGGCGAACGCTGTCAATAATGAAAAGCCGAGGAGTAAAAGATTATACTTTCCTTTTTTTACAATAAGGAGGACAATGCTACTTCCAAGGGCAATCATCACGACATAGATCAACATATTTGCGATGCCTACTTCCGCTTGATTTGTTCCCTCCTCATTCGGTGATACGGGTGTGATGGTCTCTGGTGGTTGGTTAATAAGATGATAATAATCCAAAGTAAGCAACGACAAAAATATCACTAATGTTAACGTCACTAGTATTGGCATAAAAAAGCGAATCATATAACTTCGTGTCAAAACAAATTGTTGACTCATTTTATCCCACATCTGCTGCTTTCAAGCATTATTTTCTCTAATCATTCATTCTTTCCCAATGTTAAATAATGTGTTTTTGTGACGTATTGACAAACGGCGTAGACAATTAAATACGGTGAACTCCTAAATGCTACCATCTAAGAAGAAAATATTGGGCGACTATAAGGAGACCGAACTCATTCGTCTTATTCAGCAACTTGGTGCTAAATACAAACAGCCCATCCCTAATGAAGACGCATTTCCACTCACTCATCGTCCCACACGACAACTTGTACTTAACATTGATACCTATGTCGAATCTGAAGATTTTCTGCCAGGCCTTAGTTGGAGTGGACAAGCACGACGTTTTTTTCATGCCGCCTTTTCAGATATCGCAGCCAAAGGCGCCCAACCACTCACTTTATTCACTTCTATTGCTGCACCGCCAACCATGAAAATAAAGGATTTTTACCACCTCCTGAAAGGCTTTTTTCGTGAAGCACACAAATACAAAATTAAGTATCAAGGTGGTGATTTAGCAAAAGCTAATGAGGTCATTATTTCGGTTGTTGCCTTAGGAACAGTTAAAAAAGACCATTACATCCAACGTTTTTCTTTTGACAAAGGAGATCAATTATGGACAACCGGTGAATTTGGATGGACAGCATTGGGATTTCAACATCTCCTCAACAACATGTACCTTCCACCGCCAATTAAAAAATACGCCTTAAGAAAAACTTTCAACCCACATGCACAGTTCAAAGCTGTTAAGCACTTAAAAAAACTTAATATCAATATAAAAGCGGCTATTGATTCTTCTGACGGTCTCGCTCGATCGCTATGGATTTTAGCTAATGAAACTAAATCTGAACTTGTGATTACGCGTCTTCCCATCGCTCCTATAATTAAGCATTACTTCTCTGACGAGATTGCTTTTTCAGCCACATTTTTTGGCGGTGAAGAATATGAACTTGTGTTTGTTCTCAATAAAGATGACTCACATACCCTTCAAAAAATTCTTGACGAACACAAAAAAGATATTCGAGCGACATCCTTTCAACATATCGGAACAGTCGCAAATAAAGGAGATACAGCTGCAGTTTTTTTCCTTAAAAACTCCAAAAAAATTCACATCCCTAACAAAGGCTGGGACACTTGGCAAAGACCTTGAAAAAGAGAAATTCTCCTTATAATGTTTCGTTAGAGCCAAAACTATTGTTTCTCTGCACTCGAGATTTTTTCAATGGTTTGGCTGGCAAACCCGCCCACACTTCACTCGCTGGAATTCGGGTATTTAGCTTAATGACGCTATATGCGCCAAGAATAGCACCATCTTCTAAAATTGCACCGGGTGTCACCACAGAATTCTGCCCTATGAAACATTTTTTGCCTATTTTTACTGGCTTAAACAGAATATTTGTTCCATGATGGTTAATATGAACACCAATCACTGCTCTTGGAGCAATAAACGTATCATCACCAATTTCAACCAAGGGTAAGGCATCTATTCGTGTTTCTGTTGCAATATATACGCGTTTGCCGATTCGTACACCATACTGCTTCAGCATAAACGAATAAAGATGCAATTGTGCCAAAAATGGAATCCATTCCAACGTTTTTACCCAATATTTAGCAATATTGTCCGCACTTAGACGCAAAAAATACCGCCGTGCTAAACTAGAGTTGATTGGATATTCTCCAACTTTGACTGTTGGCAGCAGTAAGGGTACTACAAGCTTTGAATGAACTATTACAAAGATAAAAAAGCCTAAAAGCCAAAAAAAACTTATAGTTAGCGGAAGAGTAACAAACAGTAGCAAATTCTGACTTTTCACCAAGATGTAATAAAGAAACAACGTGAAAGGCAACAATGCTATTAATAGCGATAAACCCGTTCCAATCGTATAAAAAAGCACAACAATCGACGTTTTGATATTAAAACCCAAAAAATCAACTCCGAATATATATAAACAGCCTTGTCTCTACGTTTCTTAAAATCTGGTGAGTATCTTCACCCCTCATTTTTCCAGAACGTCATCACACACCATTTTTTAAACAACTACCACAAAAATAGCAAAAAAGGCGTCAGAAAACCCAATGCTGCTCATCGGGGTTGTGAAGCTCACCCTCTTATTTTGGTATAATCACCCAATAAAATGAGGATAAGTGGTGGGGACGCCCGGATTTGAACCGGGGACAGCGGGTTTCGCCATATTTCCGGGTTTTATGTCTCGTGGACGCCACGAGAGTCCTGGAGCCCGCCAGGATGCCGCTACCCCACGCCCCCTCGTCATTTCTGGGTGTCTCGGAGAAACCGAGTTGGTAGCGGCACCTTTATGGTTATGTACAGTCATTATAGCGCTCTATTTATAATTTTCTCCAGAAGCAAGAACTCAAAGTACGCGTGTAAATGGTGAAATATATGTTCTACTCGCCATAAAGAGGCGTTGTATAGTGTTTTTTTACGTATTTAACTTATATATGATAATTGTAGTGTGTTCGTTGTGAATTACAAGATATTATTTTGTCTTAACCTTTTGTTAACTTTTTTGAAGGTGGTATCAGCAGGTTGTCGAAATTGGGGTTTAATATTGAAAGGAGTGGATCATGGTTAGCAAATATTTTTAATTGCAGCTCATAAGATGTAATTCTTAGTTGAAATTTACCATTTAGTGATCGTTGGTGGTAAACATCACATTATTGCTGATAGGTATTGTACTATGGGCATTTACAGGTTTTCTTACGTTAGTAAGTGTTAAAAATACGTTCGCTCGATTTAAGAGTGTTCATTTTATTTCAGTTGCTTTTTTTCTTGCTTTTTTAGGGTTTACAAGTTTGATCGTAAGAACTGTCGTAGAAGAATGGTGGGACTTAGGTTTAAATGTCACTGTGATGTTCCATTCATTGGCTTTTGCAATGGTATGGTTTCATTTTGAGTTACAACGCCATGAAAATTTACATTATGGGAAGATTTATGGATTAGCGCTTTTAACGACTATAGCTGGCTTTTCCCTTTTGCTATGGATAATAACAGAAGAGAAACAGTTGTTTTCCTTTATTTCGATCCTATCAATGATGCTAGTTGCCTTTCCAGCCACTTTGATTCCGGCACGTCTTTCTTTTAAAGAATATAAAGAAAATCGTTTGAAAAAACAGTTTTATGAGGGCGTTGCCTTTTTATTAGTGCTCATCGGGCTCATAATGTTTTTTTATGTGTCCATGTTTCGACTGTTTGACCAACCAATATATTTTGCTTCTTTAGGTGTTGCGTCTTTCGGCATAATAATCCTAGCCATTATCTATGCAAGGG
>WAPZ01000472.1 GCA_015520535.1 Candidatus Heimdallarchaeota archaeon | reverse complement strand
CAATAATATGGGTCATTTAATCATATTTATTAGGACTAAAGAATTAGACCGATGCTTTTTAAAATCGGTTTTAAGGAGTGGGATTACCTACACAAATAATTGATAAATGTATATAAGGTGGAAAGTGATGTCGTTTTCTATAAAACATGAAAAAAAAGAAAGAACAATCTTTACTCAAGTAGAAAATAATTATTACGAGAAGATTATGGCAAAGATGTTAGAAAAGCCCGGTAAGATGACAAAAGCGGTTCCGGAAGAGTATCTTCAACGATATCAAGATCTTTATGTCCAACTAGGAAGACGTGTTGGAAAAGATTTACCCGTCCATCCTAATTATTTAGGGGACAATGAATTAGCCTTTAGCATCTATCAAAATAAATATTTTTTAAAGGATCATGAGGGTAACGTCTTAGAAAAGCGACCAGAAGATGTGTTTGTTAGATTAGCTGCTTTTGTTGCTGCAGTAGAAATGGACGAAGAAAAAGCCTATCATTTTGCAGAAGAATTTTATCGGATGCTATATGACGGATACTTTTTACCGGGAGGAAGAGTTATTGCCGGTTCTGGGGATTTATTCCGTCTAAAAACCCTAGCGAATTGTTTTGTCTCCGTCATTGAAGAAGATAGTATTGAAGGTATCTACAAGGCAGCGTATGAAGCTGCACGGACATATTCATATGGCGGGGGGATAGGGCTTGACATTTCTGTTTTACGACCAAAAGATACAATTGTTCATAATGCTGCCGATAAATCTACCGGTGCTGTTAGTTTTATGGAGTTATATAGTCTTACTACTGGATTGATTGGTCAATCGGGGAGACGAGGTGCACTTATGCTAATGATAGATGTGAAACACCCAGATATCATTGATTTCATTCGAGTTAAACAGGAGTCGAATTGGATTACACGACAAATTAGACAACAATGTGAGTGGACAGGCTCTTTTAGCAAAAAACAATTAGCTTTGATTGAAAAAGCTGTCCGAGAGAACGTGCAAGTACGTTTTGCGAACATCTCAATCAAAGTCACAGATGAGTTTTTGCGTGCGGTAGAAGAGCATGACCTTTATGAAAATCAATTTTTGGTGTACAAGAAATTTGATAATCCTTTATACATGGCGTATCAAGAGGTCGGAGAACTTCATTATTCATATGGTATTCCAGCTAAAGATTTGGATAATTACGAGTTTATTGGCGCCTTTTCATCATTGGATGAGTTAAATTCCTTTTTAAAGAAAGAATATGGTGTGGCAGTCAATTCGAGGGAATTTCAAAATCCATACCAACGGGATGTTTTTGGGGATTATATCATAGAGAAAGATGAAATTAAATCGCCACCGGAGGAAAAAAAACCCAATTATCACCTTGCGATAAGGAAAGCTGGTGACTTCTTACTTTACTTTGCACAGGAACAGACGGGTGAGATTCGGAAATTAGTGAATGCTAGAGATATTTGGAACGAATTTATTGCCGGAAACTATCGTACTGCGGAGCCGGGAATGGTTTTTTGGGACAAAATTAAAAAATATTCTCCGTCAAATTATTTAGGACGTCCCGTGGCATCAACAAATCCATGTGGTGAAGTTCCGCTTGAAGATGGTGGTGCGTGTAATTTAGGTTCCATTAATTTAAGTCGAATGGTTGATGAACCGTATACAGAAAACGCACGAATAAACTGGGATCGCTTGAAAAAAGTTACGCGTTTGGCAATTCGATTTTTGGACAATGTTGTGTCATGGAATGAATATTTGAATGCTCTCGAAAAACAGCGAAAAGCTGCAAAAGAAACTCGACGCTTAGGACTTGGGGTAATGGGTATCGCTGATATGCTTAATGAATTAGGGTTGGCCTATGACAGTGACGAAGGAATCAAAACCATAGAAAAAGTCATGGCATTTATTACGAATCATGCTGTCCAGACATCTGCTGAATTAAGTGAAGAAAAAGGGCCTTCACCCATCTTTGACTTTGAACAATATAAACAGTGCGCATTTTACAAGGAAGCTTTATGGGAAGAAACTAAAGAACTCATTAAACAAAAAGGGCTCAGAAACATCGCTGTGATGTCAATTGCACCCACAGGAACCATTAGTAATATCGTTCTAAGCTTTGTTCACGGAAACAAACATTATATTGGCGTTTCGGGTGGAATCGAGCCCATTTTTGCCTTGTATTATACACGACGAAGTGAAAGCTTTAACAATAGAATCTTTAAAATTTTTCATTCAACCGTTCAGGCATATTTAGATATAAATGATCTTACAACTGACGCGTATGCAGCTGAAAAAATTGAAGATTTATATCCGTTATTGCCGTCACATTTTTTCCGCACCGCACATCACATATCATATAAAAAACGCGTGCAAATCCAAGGCGTGTGCCAAAAATACATTGATCACAGTATTAGTAGCACCATTAATTTACCTGAAGACATCCATCCCGAAACAATCTCCGATATTTATAAAGAGGCTTGGAAACGCGGACTTAAAGGCGTTACTATTTATCGTGAAGGGAGTCGCTATCCCATTTTAAGCGTGGATAAAAAAATGACCGAATTTCAGAAATTCCAGCAACAATTATTCGATGTTGAAGACGAAAAAGGAAATGTATATCAGTTACGAGGAGATTCCATTATCGTTTTACCGAATGGAAAACTTACAACATTATATCACGAATACAAAGCAGGAAAAATTAAAATTAACAATTTTTAACTACCGAGTAGAGTGATTAAAAATATTGATATGGTGAAAAAGGTGAATAGCAATTTAATTAAAATAGATTTGAGTTTTGCCAAAATTCGACCTCATAAGGAAGCAGAACCTAAGCAGAAAACCGCTACCCTTGAATCATCACCAGAGATAATCGAAAAGCGACCTGAAGTCGTCAAAAGTATTACGTATAAACTTAAAAGCGCCTTCGTCAAATATGCTATTTACGTAACGTTAGGATACATCGAAGAACCTAATGGACGAAAACGACCAATTGAAATTTTCATTAATAGCAAAGATCTGACTCGTGCCGCAGAGTACGCTGTTCTAACGAGGTTAATTTCAGCTATTTTTCGACGAACACCAAAACCAACCTTTATTTTAGAAGAATTAAGAAGTATCTATGATCCAAATGGCGGTTACTTTAAGGATCAAAAATATTACCCATCCATTTACGCTGAAATTGCAGATATTATTGAAAAATTCTTTCATGACATTGGAATCCTCACAGATCAAGAGGACGGAGATACTGCATCGTCCTTTCTTCCGAACAAATTTGCCAACTCAATCACAGCAAATAATGAAGAATCAATCAACGAAGAACTTGCATTCTATAAAATTTGCCCTGCATGTAACACGCGGTCGCTAAAATACGAAAATGGCTGCGAAGTATGCATGAATTGTGGTGAATCCAAATGCGATAAATAAAATAAAATTTCATTTTATATTATTTTACTTTATGCGCTTTTCTTTTTTAATCTTTTCATGACTCGCCGAAAAGCTTTTCAGCCACTTTGTCCAACAACGCATTTAATGTATCATCATTATCGCAGATTTCGCTGATTCGTTCCCACGCATCAATTGTGAGTGCATATCTACTTAATTCTTCCGGTAGAATCTCTTGCCACTTTGTCATTGCTTCCATATAGGTTTCACTCTCGTGGAGTAGCTTGCGATATTTTAGCGATATCATGAACCATACTTTTATTTCAGATGTGGCAATTTTAGGTTCGAGTGATCTTGCGTACTCAAGTAACTCTTTTTGCAATTCTTCTGGAATTATCATACAA
>WAPZ01000471.1 GCA_015520535.1 Candidatus Heimdallarchaeota archaeon | reverse complement strand
TGTCTTTCTGTTCTTCAGTGAAGTTTTTGTGGATTAATTCGGTTACAGACTTCTCATCGCGATGTTCACACAGGTCGATCACACAGCCTGTGTCCAGGTCTAAGATGATGGTACTGTACCGATGGCCCTTTTGAAAGCTCTTCTCATCGATCCCAATATGCCGAAGCGACGCTTGTTGTGATCGACGGGCAAGGCCCCGTTGTACCGATTGTTGCATGATGTGATGGACTTGATCAAAGCTAATACGCAATAGCTTGGCCACCTTTGTCTGATTCTTAAACGCCTTCAACATGTCGATGGCCAATCGTTTAAACATCTGAGTCGTACGGCTCTGAGGATTGCCCCCCATGGCGTGACAATGGTGATCACTCCATGCTCAGGACAGGAAACACGAGGAACCGAACAAACCAGCCAGGTCTTCATCTGGCAGGTATCCATAAGCCTGACAGTCAAGCCGTTATTTTAATTTTAGCTTTCATTGGTTTAATAATTGCTTCAGCTCTTGGATTAAAACAGGAATTTTTTGATCCCATGCATTTTTCATGGCATATTTTCTAATTTTCTTTTTTTCCCATTTTTGATCTAATGCTTTTCTTAGTGCTTCTAATAGAGCCTCTGAATTGTTAAAAGGAACAATGATACCCACATCATCATTAATAATTTCCTGAGCTCCACCTACATTTGTTGCAATTATAGGAAGACCAACTGCCATTGCTTCAAGCAAAACGTTTGCTAATCCTTCATTGCTTGAAGCCAAAACAAATAAATCTGATGCAGACAAATACCTATTTAACTGATGATGATGAACAGAACCAACAAAATACACATGCTCATCAAGCTTAAGCTTTGACACTTGTTTTTTTAAATATGTTGAGGAATCCCCTTCCGGGCTATTACCTCCTACAATCAAATATATTAAATTAGGATAATATTTTATCAATTCAGGTAATATAGATATAATTCTATGTTGACCTTTTCTAGGCACTAACGAACCAACAGTAATGAGAACTTTTGAATTTTGTGGAATTTTCAAATAATTTCTAGCTTCATTTTTTCCTATAGGGCAAAATTTTGCTATATCTACGCCATTACGAATTACTTGTATTTTTTGAGAAGGGACCCCCAAGCTACATGCATGCCTTTTCAGCGACTCAGAAACTGAAAATACACGATCAGCAGAATTTAATGCCTTTATTATCAGCTGCTTTCTAAAGAAATATTTTGATAATGTCACTTCAGTACCACGTATAGTGATAGTTACTGGAACTTTAAACCATCGCGCAAGCATTGTTGCTGCAAATCCTTCAGGATAAGCGAAGTGAGAATCAACAAGAGAAATGTTGACTCGTTTTTGGATATGCCTTAAAATTTTAAGACATCCATAGGCCATCAAAATTCCATCAAAACATTTTAAAAGATAAGGAATAGAAAAAAAGCGGGGCCGATAAATATAAATATTATCCTGTTTTTCTAAAATTTTATAATTCATGTTTGATCGGTAATTTGGCTTAAAGATTCTAATAATCTTGTCAAAAGGTGACCAAGGGTATGGAGCAACCACTATTAAGGGAATGTATTTTGCAACTCGCAACATTCTTTCTCGAATAAAAATGCCTACATTCGGGTTATCTTTGCTTGGGTATAGAGTTGTTAAAACAATTATTATCTTATTTTTGTTTTTTTTGAAGTTATATTTCATTGTCACATTGCAAATACTTATCTTTTTAACCGACTCATTACCTGACACTTTTATGTTGAGTTATAAAAAAGATTTAATTGTAAAGGTGGATGCATTTAGATTGGTTGAGAAACCAATCCATTGTTCTCAGCCCCAGTTGAAATAGGCCTAAATCACAACGTTTGGCTCGATGGATAAATTTAACAATATCTTTTTGCAGGGCCAGTTCGCCCAAATAGATAATCCAGATATAAGCAATGGCTACGGCAATAATGAGTCGTTCTAAGCGTTGCGGATCGGCAATACGACTTTTGTGGATATGAAAGCCTCGGCTTTTCTCATCGGAGAATAAGACTTCGATGCCGAACCGCTTTTTGTACCAATAATACGCTTCTCGAGTTGGCTCAATGTTGGTGACGAAATAGAGCGGCTCTTTATGTTTTTTGTCCCAATAGACCAGAAGGTGCACGGTTCCGAGTGTCGGTTGATTTTTAAGCGTCACCCGGGGCACTTCGAAGTAGCCATGCCGAGCCACGCCAATCTGTTTGGGCTTGAAGGGTTCACCGTTTTCACAGAGAATTCGGTTCTTCGCA
>WAPZ01000470.1 GCA_015520535.1 Candidatus Heimdallarchaeota archaeon | reverse complement strand
TGATTGCCATTTGGTAGTCCGATAATCATATACTTTCCTTGATGTGCCTCATTGAGCTCCACACCCCATTCATTATATAGATATTCTTTAAATTCAAGTGAAATGGCACTTCCACACGGTTTATTCCAAATACGATGCTCATACAAGGTAACAGTATGTCCTTTTTCTGTCAAATAGAGTGCTGAGGCAATACCTGAAACGTTCCCTCCAATAATAGTAAATTCTGCCATATTTCATATCCACCTAAGCAAGGTATTCTCAATTAATGGTCATTATTTAATATATTTTATTTTTACGAATGTTGTTATTTTATCTTGTGGTTTATTTGAGGAATTATAACACGTTATGACGCCAAAATTGCTACATTTATTCATTAGTTTTTTGAAATATTATTTTCATTCCTTTCTCTCTTGGTGACATTTAGGCTGTCGGTTTGTTCCTCAATGCTTTTTAAAAATGGACTACTAACTATTATTATTTATTTGAAAGCCCCTTTTTCCATTGATTAAAAAGATCGTTTTTCTATTATTTGCAAAGTTTCATAGCTTTTTTCAACATTTAGGCTAATTAATTTTTTAAGAACGTTTGAAAAGAAAGTACCTCGTAAGTATTATTGACGGAAAAATGGCTTTAGCGGAATTTCAGATAAATATTTTAAAACCTTAATACGCGACTAAATTTTCAAAGATTGATTGTTATCGCATTATAGATTGTTTATTAAATTTTTGAGGCGTATAGGATTGAACTGGAGCTAAAATAATTTTTTTAAGACATTTAACAGCAAACATAAAAATACTTGATTTTTAGCTAATTAAATACGTATATAAGGGAATAAAATCGCACAGCCGGGGAAGATCTAAGAACACTAAACGAGGTCATACTATGTTAACCGAAAATCTTCCACTAAATCTTATGTTACGAGATTTTCTAAGTGGAATTGATTTAGGAATCACTTCAATAAGTCCGTATGACGTAATGTGGGTTGCCATGATTCCAGATAGAACAAATAAACCTTATTTCAGACGTTGGGTACATTGGATTTTTAATTATCAAAATTATGATGGTTCGTGGGGGCTTTTCGTAGATACAGTTAAATCACGTGTCTTAACAACTATGGCAGCTTTATTATTCTTCAAACGCTACCCACGTTACGCACGTCGGCACACATCTATGATTAATCGTGCAATTTCTTTTTTAACCGACCAAAAAACGATAATGAAGGCTATTCAAGATCCTATTGAACCTGTCGGTTATGAATTAATTTTTCCCTCTTTAGTGCATCAAATTTATGAAAATTATGCAGATTCTTTTACAAATTTCTTTCCAGATTCCTATATTCGGATATTTGAAAAGCAACAAGAAAAAAAATTAAATCAACTCTTGACTCATGCTAATTTGTTTAATGATGGAAGTCCCATTTCATATTCAGCTGAATTTTTACATGATAATGTTGATTTCAGGAATTTAATAAAATTACAAAATTCTATCGGAGCTTTTGGAAATTCGCCCTCAGCTACTGCATTTTTTTTAATTAAAGCCGTGGATTTTAAGAAAAAACATCAATTTGCTGATAGTCGTGTGGCTATCGCCAAAAATCTTGCCTTTCGATATATAAGATGGTTATTAATGACAATCGGATATCCAGCCAAAATTTTTCCATTTGACGTATCTAGCGCAGCTTGGAGCGTTTTAAGTCTTGTACCTTCTAATTATGGGAAAGTTTTGGCAATGAATGATGGATATTATCTTTTTAACATGTATAGTTTATCTAAAAATGGTCATTTGTCGTATGCGTCCACTTTAAGGATATATGATTTAGATGATACGCTGGCTACCTATATTGGTTTAAAACTATTAGGATTCCCCAATGTACCAAAACCAGATATTTCTGTCTTTGAAGAAGAATCATACTTTAAAACATTTGTAGTTGAAAAAGAACCCTCACTTTCAGTAAACATACGCGTGTTATGGGCTTCATTTTTAGCAAAGGACGAAATATGGTTTGAAAAAAGTTTTTCTTTCATCAAAAATCGTTCTTTGGACTTCAATAATCCACAAGCATGGTATGATAAATGGATGGCATCTCCATTCTACAATTTAACACATTTATGTTATGCATTGTCCTATGCTGAAGACAAAGATTTATGGCCAGAAGTTTTGGATAAAATTTCAGCTTGGTTAGAAAAAAATCAACACCTAGATGGAAGTTTTGGTATTTTTGGATATCCACCATTTCATGGATCTACAGAAGAAAGTGTATACGCCTTGACAATCAGCTCATTATTGAGAAAACATTGGCACATCTATCCAAATATAGATTATAAAGCATTAAAAGAATATATTATAAATCAATTTACACGATACTATCCAAATGAATTTCATAATCAAAATCCTCATCTTCATCATCCGCCTTTTTGGATTGGTAAGGCAGGCATGTACTTCATTAAACGCGTTTTGCTAGCAGCAGCGATTGGGTCATTTTTCCTAGATTATGAGGCTTCAAAATATAAATAAAATAAGTTTTCACAACAAATTTAATTTAAGATAAGAAAAAATTTCGGAAAAACGTATAGAGGCGGAACTGAGAATGTTGCAGGTAGATGAAAATATCATTAACATAGGTATTCTCTTAATGGATATCAGCATAATGTGGGTCACAACCTTCTTTTTTTTTAAAAATGCAGTTAAATATCGATTTAAAGTTTTATATCTATTTACACTTGGGTTTTTTCTCGGATCATTTGTTTTTATCGGACTTCTTCCATTTCACCTTTATCTTTTAAGTCCTACGTTTTCGTTTTTTAAAAATACAGAAATTTATCATATACTCGGATTTTCATTAACTTTTATTGGTGCGGGAATTTTAGTTTTGGCACTATTATTGTCAAGATTAGAACTGACTCATTACTTAGAATTGGTTTCATTTTTTCTATTCACGTTAGTAGACGGGATAACCATTGGCTTGGCTTCCTTGACTATTACTCATCGTTTTCAACCATCACCAACAATCATATATCAGCCAGTGACGTTGATTTTCACTTTTCTTACAGCAGTAACCTTAGCAATATCAGCTTTCTTTCTTATATCACCGAAAAGTTCATCCACGGAAGAAAAAAAAATAAGAAATTTGGGTGAATACATCTATAAGGGAAATTATGTAAGCATATTTTGGTTTTTAATTGTTATAGCCATTGTTTTATTCGTTACAACACGGAGTCAGCTAATTAAAATACCACTTCACCTCTGGACAATTCCTCTCTCAATTGGTTTTGCAATACTAGTTATTGGTATTGCAAATGACCCCTTAAAACTCCTTAAAACAGACTTAAGGATATATGCATTTGTCGCTATGAAAGCCAATGGAATTCCTTTGTACAGTTTCACAAAGAATGAAC
>WAPZ01000469.1 GCA_015520535.1 Candidatus Heimdallarchaeota archaeon | reverse complement strand
TAAAATCATATTTCTTGGATCATATCCGCGTTCAATGGAAACTTTTCTTATTGCACTGGCAATATTTTGATGAAATACTTTTAATATCCCCAAAATTGCATTTTCTAAGGGTAATTTCATTTTTTTTGCCAGTTCATCTATAACGTTGTGCGCTAAGTTGGGATAGAGTGGTAATCTTCCACCACAAAAATTGTTTGCATTTAAAATTCCTTGTAAAAGTTGAGCATCAGTCACTGTCGGTTGACTTCCGCCTTTGCCATAACACGCCGGCCCGGGGTCAGCGCCAGCGCTTTCCGGTCCGACATGCAAGATGCCGTGCCGTAATTCTGCAATACTCCCACCGCCAGCACCAATCGTGACAACATCAACTACGGGCATAAAAATCGGTAAATTGGATATGGTGGCATTACTACGTAATGTTGGCGTTTTATTCAGAAGTAATGAAACATCAGTTGACGTTCCACCAATATCTAATGATATAACACGATCTAAATTCAACGTTTGCGCAGTATATTTAGCACCTAATACACCACCAGCCAAACCCGATAATAACGTGCTTATTGGGCGTGTAGTCGCACCTTTTTTTGTGGTTAAGCCCGAATCTGATTGGAGGATGTAGAATTTGGCGTTTACTTTGATATTTGTTAGCATGTGATCTATTTTTGATAGATAATTCTCAATTTTGGGCGCGATATAAGCATCTAGCACGGTCGCAGAGGTGCGTTCGTATTCATTCATGACAGGCAAAATTTTCGAGGATAAACTTATGTGTTTGGAAATATTGTTTTTTTGAAGGAAGGTAAAAATTTTGTTTTCATGTACGGGGTTTTTGAAGGAAAACAATAAAGAAATGGCAAAAGAATCCGGTTTTGGATCTATTTCATTAATTTTAGTGAGAAGATTGGTAAGCTCTTTGTCAGTTAGCGGCTTTTCTATTGTGCCATCATAGAGAATGCGTTCATCTACTTCTAAGCGGTGTGATACGGGAACAAGGATTGGTGGCTTTGTTACATGTAACTGATACATTAATGGTCGGTTTTGTCGTCCAATTTCCAGCACATCGCGAAAACCTTTGGTAGTAATCAACGCTACTGTTGCGCCTTTTTTTTCGAGCACAGTATTGGTGCTGACGGTGGTGCCATGAAAAATTATAAAGGCATCTTCGGGTTTGATTAGGTGTTCTCTCAAAAAAAACGTCAAACCATTTTTAATGGCCAAGGACGGATCCGCGGGAGTCGATGGCGTCTTATAGGTAACAATTTTCTCTGAGAGTTCATCAAAAAGAATGAAGTCAGTAAACGTTCCGCCAGTGTCACATCCAACATAAAGCATTCTATTTTCCTCGCTCGTACTTTTCTGTCAAGATCACATAAGAGTGTCCATTTAGTTTTAATTTCAATGCTAAAGACGTTTTAAACTCCAACTTTTTAAATTTTTTTTCTTTTTGAACAACCTACCAACGATAAATTTATTAAAAAGTGATTCATAACTCTATGTGGACGCGTTGGAGGTGATGTAATGAGCGAACTTAATAATGATCAAATTCGGATTATGCTGGCATTAAATAATCCACATCAGTTTTTTCATGGAGAGGGCACCGAACATCTGGTTAAAGGTGCCACTTATCGACAACTTATGGAAGTAACTGAATTATCCTTGGAAAAAACACTGTTGTCTCTCGGCTGGTTAGAAGCACTTGGCTATGTGTGGCATGAAGTCGGTTATATTCAACCTATTCTTTACGCGCCGGGTGCGGAACGTGGAGTTACGTTAGCACATCAAGAAATCACAAGAATATTCTATTTGACCAAAAAAGGAAAAGAGAAAGTCCAAGAATTACTTAAAAAAACAGAAAATGAAAATAATCCTTAAAAACAAGACATATTGAGGCGAAAACCATGGATACCATTAAAGTAGGTATTGTCGGATATGGAGTTATTGGAAAACGAGTTGCCGACGCAGTTGCTGCCCAAACAGATATGGAAGTCGCTGGAATTGCAGATATTATTGCTGATGCACGCATGGAAATTGCAAAAAAGCGTGGTTTCCCCATTTATTGTAGTATTCCCGATTTTAGAGAAAAAATGGAACAAGCGGGCTTTGACATTCAAGGATATTTGGAAGATCTGGTTCAAGAGTCCGATGTGATTGTTGATTGCACACCAGCAGGCATTCCTCAACGAAATTTTCCCCTTTATGAAAAATATCACAAAAAAATAATTGTTCAAGGCGGAGAAAAGCACCACATTGTTCAAGCGAGTTTTTCAACTTTTGCTAATTATGTGGACTGTCTAGGACTGGATAAAATACGCGTCGTTTCTTGTAACACCACGGGCATTGCACGTGTATTAGCTCCATTAATGGCTGAAAACCAAGTTAAAGATGTTTTTGTGGCTCTTGCTCGGAGAGCAGCAGATCCCGTCAGAACTAACCGCGGACCTATTAATGGTGTGGTTCCTGTACTTGGCATTTCACACCATGGTCCCGATGTGGTTACTGTGTATCCCGAATTAGCGGAAAAAATCTATTCATTAGCAGTAGCAGCATCTTTCACCCTCAGTCACGTGCATATGATCAAAATTACCGTGGAAAAGCCGATGTCAAGAGATGAACTCATCGAGTTATGGAAGAAGTATCCACGAATTATTGTTCGTCGTGGCAAAGAAGGACTTCACGACACCGCCCAATTAGTTGAATATTACCGCGATTTAGGTCGACCACGATATGATCGTCCCGAAGTCTTCATTTGGGAAGAAACTATCGATTCCGACAGCAGAGGAAATATTTATCTCATTTATGATGTCCACATGGAATCCATTCCGATACCAGAAAATATCGATGCCATAAGAGCTATTTTTGGAACCGCTGACATCCATAAAACCATCGAAATCACCGATCGTGCATTACACATTGATGATTCAAAATACGATTATTCCGTTCCTTTCCCCGGCGAGAAAAAAAGACAATCCTAATAGCACTGTGGTTGCGAGAACCTAAAAAGCCTTATATTAACATCTTCGATCTTTATTTGGGTTAAAATGACGCTTATAGGAAGAATTTTACACAATAATACAGTTATTAATGTTGCTTATGAAAAACAAGCCTTTTACAAACTTCCAACTACGGTAAATGAGTATTTAAAGATTTCTACGGGCGCATCCGCGTACCACAGTTCCTTAGAAGAATTAGGGGAACTTAACCATTATACAATTTTAGAACCCGTTATTCCCTCTAAAATCATATGTGTCGGCAGAAATTACGTCGAACATGCCAAAGAATTCAATAATGAAGTTCCTTCTGAGCCAATAATCTTCTTCAAGCCACCAAGCGCCTTACAACACCATAAAGGCCCAGTATTTTATCCAACTTTATCTAAACGCGTGGATTATGAAGGTGAAATCGCTTTAATTATTAAGAAGAAAATAAAAAAAGCCAAAGCCGCGGACATTGCTGACAACCCGACTGAGTATTACGCATATACACCTTTTTTGGATATGACCGCACGAGATATCCAACGAAGTGACAGATTATGGACACGTGGGAAAGGCTTTGATACTTTTGCCCCACTAGGACCATGGATTTCCTTAAAACCATTGACAAAAGAAACGTCACTTAAAACGTATGTTAATAATGAATTAAAGCAACATGGCTACGTTAAAGACATGATATTCCCGCCCGAATTTTTAATCGAATATATTTCGCAAGTAATGACGCTCTTTCCCGGTGATGTAATCGCTACAGGGACACCATCCGGTGTTGGTCCCGTAAACATTGGCGACAACATCAAAGTTGAAATTGATGGTCTGCCAGCCTTAGAGGTATATATCGAAAAAGAACCCTAGAAATCTTAAATGCAAGAAAAATACATTTTTATATTAAATGCACTCTTATTAGAGAATCGCTGTTGCGATCGAAAACATACCAC
>WAPZ01000468.1 GCA_015520535.1 Candidatus Heimdallarchaeota archaeon | reverse complement strand
TTTAAAGGCTGATAAAAAAGGCTTACATGATTAATTAACGGAAAAAGAGGTGAAAAAAACTGAGGAGGCGATATCAAGTACTTTAAAATTTTGATTAAAAAGACTACAGACGGGAAAAAAGGATCAAAACAGTTTAAAATAGGTAAATCTCTTTTGAAAAGTGGGGAGGACAAAAATAGTCGAAAAATATGGTCTCTTTTTGCCAATAGATGGATTTTTTTCAAAAAAACTGTTTTCAGTACATGGTGTTCGCCAATTTCTTCTTTAATTGAGAAAGAAAATGGGTTATCGACCATATATGGCAATAAAACGTTAATTAGAGGGCATTGCAACACGTTACCAAATGCCTACCGCATAAAAGATGTGAAAATACCTCCGAAAAAATTCTTTTTTTCTTCTTTGGAGGCTAAATTTGGATGCGTTCAGCATAACTTAATCATCGAGACGTGAGATGAGAAATATGAGTACTAAACAGTCAAAGTTCAAACCTAAATTAAAATTAAAGCAATATAAGCCCACGGAAATTGAACCGGAAATTTTCAAAAAATGGACAGAAAAAGGGCACTATCGTTTCAAGTTTGACACAAAAAAACCGATTTTCAGCATTGACACCCCACCACCTTACACCAATGCACCGTGGCACATGGGTGGTGCAATTCACTATTCCGGTATTGATATGATTGCCAGAACCATGAGAATGAAAGGCTACGAAGTGCTGTTTCCTATGGGACTAGATCGTAATGGGCTTCCGATTGAAGTACAAGCAGAAAAAGAAAACAATGTCAAAATGCATGAAACTCCACGTGCCGAGTTTTTAAAAATGTGCGAAGATATTTTGAATCGGTATGGAGCCAAAATACTTGATGTCTGCTATGCCTTAGGATTTTCATGTAACTCCTTTGAATGGGATGAAGTCTATAAAACCGATCAACCACAATATCGAGCACTAACTCAAGCCACTTTTATTGAACTGTATAAGAAAGGACTTATTTACTTGGATGACCGTCCTAATAACTGGTGTCCCGGCTGTCGGACAACCATTGCCGATGCCGAAATTGAATATCAAGAAGGCAAAACATGGCTGTATGACATTGAATTTACCGTTAAGGAAACCGGTGAGCCGTTAATCATATCTACGACACGTCCAGAACTTATCCCTTCCATTGGCATTGTAATTTATCATCCCAAAGATGAACGTTATAAGAAATGGGAAGGTAAAACTGCAGTTGTTCCGTTATTTAACATTGAAGTTCCCATAAAAGCCCATCCAAGCGTCGATCCCGAATTCGGCACCGGTATCATGATGGTCTGTTCGTTTGGTGACCGAACTGACGTTGATTTGTTCCGAGAATTTAAGCTTACACCACGATATTCGATTTCCATCGACGGAAAATTGACCGAAAATACTGGCGAATTTGCGGGAATGAGTATTAAAGAAGGTCGCAAAGCTATTGTAAAAAAACTAGAAGAGCTAGGAAAATTACGTGATAAAAAGGAGATCACACATCGCTATCCCATTTGTGAGCGAAGTAAAGATCCCATTGAATTTATTGGAATGCAAGAATTTTATCTGAAACAAATAGAGTTTGTCGACACCCTAAAAAGTTACATAGACAAAATCGAATGGCATCCGCCATATATGAAACAAATCTGGATCGATTGGCTCAACCAAATAAATATTGATTGGCCAATTTCACGACGACGTTATTATGGAACCGAAGTTCCAGTGTGGTATTGTAATGCGTGCGGTGAAATTAACCTTCCCGAGCCCGGACCCTATTATAGACCGTGGCGTGACGATCCACCCTTTGATACGTGTCAACACTGTAGAAAAAAGGAAGGCTTTACGGGTGATGAACGAACCTTTGATACATGGATGGATAGTTCTATTAGCCCCATTTATATAATGATGCATCCCCACAATAAGAAAAACCTAGAATTCTTTGAAAACGCCATTAAACGAGGCTATGTTGCTGATATCAGACCACAAGGCAAAGACATCGTTAGAACATGGTTCCATTATAGTATGTTACGCGTTCAGCAACTCTACAACATTCCAGCTTTTCGTCATGCATGGATCGGCGGACATGTCGTGGATAAAGAAGGAAAAAAAATGAGCAAATCTAAAGGAAACATTGCTGATCCCGTAGAATATATTCAAAAATACGGTGGCGATGCACTTCGATTCTATGGTATGCTAGAAGCAAGCCATGGAAGCGACATTCGCTTTGACCCACAACGTTTAGATGGTGTAGCTAAATTCCTTAACAAATTTTATAATATAGCACGCTTCATTTCCATGTTTCCCTACCTTGAAGATCCCAATGAATGTCAATTTTTACCAGCGGATCACTGGATCATGCATGAACTTAGACTAGCACTCCAAAAAGCCTTCGACGGCTATGACAAACTAGATTTTCATTTTCCTGCACGTGCATTAAGAACCTTTACGTGGGAGCTTTTTGCTGCGCATTATATTGAAATGGTCAAAAACCGCGCCTACAATCGTGATGGGCTTTTCAATGAAAAGGAACAAAAAGCTGCATGGTATACGCTCCACTACGTCTTGAAAAACGTCCTCCTCACCTTAGCTCCAATTATTCCTTTCCTTACGGATTATATTTACACCAACCTCTATGATAAAGAGACAATCCATTGGGAACGCTTCCCCGAACTACCAGCAGAATGGGAAAAATATACACCGTCAATCACGCGAGCTCTCACTGCCTATAACTCTAGTATCTGGAAAGCTAAAAAACAACAAGCAAAACCTTTAAGTGCACCTATTGAAAAAGCCAACCTCCCAGAAATACTCTTACCATTCAGTATGGATCTAAAAGCCATGCATAAAATTAAAGAACTGACTAAAGGACCTGATGAAATAAAAACACATAAAAGTGCCATAAAACTAGAATATATGGAAGCCAAAGACTCGCATGAATATTTTATCGTTCTTTCCGATAGCTAACGCAAAAAATCTTCGGACTTTCTTTCCTAGTTTTTTTTCCTTTTTTTTCAAGCCTGCAGAAATAAAACAACCGTTCATTAGCTTTTACGTCTTGTTCCCTCCTTATCGCGGAGATAGGGCTGATTATGCCGCAGCATACTATGAAGTACCCGCAACATCTTCGCCATAACGGCAACTGCCGCCACTCTTCCCGGCTTATTTCGTTTACGCAACCGACGATAAAAAGCGGCAAAGGGCGAACGTTTGGCACGTAACGTGGGCTTCACACAACTATAAAGCACTTTCCGCACATATTTGTTCCCTTGCTTTGTAATAAAGCCGGTATACCGTTTACCCGCTGATTCGTGCACATACGGATTCAAACCCGCCCACGACACCAACTGGTCGCCGGTCGGAAAACGCTGAATCTTCCCGATCTCGGCTAATAACGAAATGACACTAACTTTTCCCATGCCCGGCAGGGTCATCGCTAATGTCACCTGGTGACGGAACCATGGTGGCGTTTGTGTATCAATAAAGTGACATATCTGCTCCCATACCCGAGAAATCTGTTCTGACAGTAACTGTAACTGCTCTAACAGGCATTGCAACTGCAGTCGCGCCGAACGCGGCATCCTGTTACTCTGGTGCACCAGCGGTTCAAGCACGTCTTTTTTCCGCTCTAAAGCCTTTCTTGTGCGTCCATCTTGCGTAGATGCTAGGAGGGCTTCCCAAGACGTAATACCCTGGGCTAACTGCTGAAGCACATGGTAACACGCCTGGAGATGCCACGAGGAAAAGTGACGAATCACATCCACATGATAGCGATCAAGGAGTGCACGTAACTGGTTGACCACCTGTGTCTGCTTATCTACTAACTGCAGACGAAAACGTGTCAGTTCACGCAACTCCCGCTGCCATTTTGGGGGCACATACGACGACGGAAAGAGCCCTTTCGCCAGCAGTTGCCCTAACCAGCGGGCATCACGTTTATCGGTCTTACAGTCGGGAATGTGCTTGACCATGCGTGCATTGGCAACATGCACGGTAAAGTCCTCTTCAAGGGCTTCATACAACTGCTTCCAGTAGCTGCCGGTCGATTCAAAACCGACCACCTTAATTTGGTGTTTCGACAGCCATTCTTTGAGTGTTTGTAATCCGTCAGGATCATTTTTGGCGTGTAACCACTGTTGTGCGTGACCGTCGTCATCCACGGCACACGCCACTAATACCTGTTTGTGCACATCAATTCCACAAGCCACAACTTTTTTGAGTGCCATACCCGACGTTCACCTCGTTCAGTATGTCGTGTCGTATGCCCCATCCGCAAATAGGGGCTGCCATGGAGGTAACACCACCAGGTCACGTCAGTCTTTAATAAGATATCCCGGTTCCGGCATCGACAGGTCCACCACCGCGTGACACCAGCCGACTCGTCGGGAAAGAAGATTCGGCAGCTGGTATGCACTTTCCTAGACGCCCTTATAGAGTCAATAGGGCACGTATCATGAAAGCCTGCCGAATCCGGCCAATTTTTTACCGAGGTCACCCGCACTGGTGCCTCAAAGAAAAAGCCCGGCCTCTTTTCACACGACGAGTCGACCGGCTTCAATGCGGCGTGACAGTTGCCGGTGGCGTTACCTCCATAGGCATGCCGACCGAAGGACTTCACCCTTTAAAGCCATTATGCCGGTGTTCCAGACGACTCCCTACCCAATGAAGCTTTCGTACGGCGTCGGCAGCTCATCTGCCGCACGAAAAAAACTCGTGCGTATCGGATTATCACCGAATAACTGGTTGTTTTATATTTTTAGTGCTGTGACGGGACTAGTGCGTTATAAAAATATTGAAAAGACTAAACAAAAAATAAATAAAAGCGATTTTAAGCACTATACTTTGCTCAAGATTTTCTTCAACTCATTTGCTCGTGTTGATAGATTTTCAGCGGATGAATAGAGCTGTTGCATATTAGACGTAATTTCTTGAATTGTCGCTGCTATTTCTTCTGTTGATGCCGCAGATTCTTCGGCTACACTGCTAAAATCTTCAATATTTCCTTTTATTTTTGCAAAAGATTGTTGTAATGTTTCAGAAATAAGGTTTGCAGTCTGTGATATTTTGTCAGATACATTTTTAGAATCTGCAGCCAAAGCACGAACATGGGACGCCACAACACCAAAACCTCGGCCAGCTTCACCCGCACGTGCCGCTTCAATAGCCGCATTTAACGATAAAATTGTGGTTTGCTGCGCGATATTTGAGACTAATTCTGTGTGTTCTGTGATTTGCCCAGTAACGTCATTTATTAAAGTCACTAAGTGATTCATTTCATCGGCAATAGTACTAATGGAATCCACCTGCGTGTTTGCCGCGTTTGATAAGGTCTCTGTAGATGAAGAAACCACCTCAGTAGCATTTTTTAATTCTTCCGCCAAGGTAACAAGTTCAGACGAAGTTTTTACCAAAAATTGATTGGTATTTTTTGCTTCACTTATCAAAGCATGCGCCGTTTCAATAACATTATTGAGTAATATCGCAAATGGACCAAAAACGGTGTCATTCACAACAAACGGCTCTGTAATTTGGACACTGAAATTACCTTTTTCTATTTCACGTCGTGTTTTCTCAAAAACCTTCATGTATGGATCACTAATATAAAAAAG
>WAPZ01000467.1 GCA_015520535.1 Candidatus Heimdallarchaeota archaeon | reverse complement strand
GACCTCATTGAAAAATTTAATGTGCTTCTTTTCAATAGATAAGCCTGTTACTTCTAAAAACTTCGTAAAAAACGCTATTTATTTTTATTTTTTTAAGAACGCAAAAAATATTTTTTATTTTCTTTGATTTTATGCTGTTTAAGTAGTTTGTTGTGAAATTTGGGGCATGGGGGGATTTTTGACATATTCATCAGCGATTATTTGACCATCTTTCATTTTTATGACACGAGTTGCATATTTAATTAATGATTTATCGTGAGTCACCACAATAATGGTTTTGCCGGCTTGATGGAATTGATATAACAATTGCATGACTTGTTCTCCCGTTTTTGAATCTAGATCGCCGGTGGGTTCATCCGCAAAAATGATGGCTGGTGCATTAACTAAAGCCCGCGCAATAGTCACGCGCTGCATTTGTCCGCCAGACAATTTCGTTGGGAATTGATTTTTGAAACGCGCAATACCTACTGTTTTTAAGAGTTGTTCTGCTTCACGTTTTGTTTTTGGTGTGAGAATTTCACCGCGAATTTCACGCGGATATTTCGTGTTTTCTATGGACGTTAAATACGGGAGTAAGTTGTAATATTGGAAGACAAAGCCAATTTTGTCCCGACGTAATTCAGCAAGTTTATTCCCGTGATATTTAGTCAAATTGATACCATCTAAAACAACTACGCCGCGATCCGGTTTATCTAAACCGCTTAATATATTTAACAAAGTAGTCTTCCCGGAACCTGACGGACCAAAGATGACCACAAACTCACCACGTTTTATTGTTAAAGAGATACCACGTAACGCATAAACCGTGTGACCAATAGCTGAATATTGCTTGAAAAGATTTTTAGCGGCAATTACCACCTCGTCACTAAGCATTTCTTGATTGATAGTTTCTTTTACGCCTGCCTCCAACGCCAATCCATCTTGAAGATGGGTAAAATATTCTATATCTTCGAATTTGTTAACTAAAAAGCGACAATATTCTAGTTTGAGATACAATTGTGACATCTGTTTCAGTATTTCAGCTGCGATGGTTTTTAGGGGATCGTTTTGCAGCAGTTCACGTGTAATATCGGAATAGGGCAGTTGCCGAAGAGTGACCGCTATGGAGACCAATTTCTTTTCTAACGCAAGTACTTTATTGTATAACTCAGAAAAGGCGTTTTCTTGGTCGAGCACTTGTACTAGGGGATTGAAGCTCGCGTTTAAGTGATTCTGCTGAAGATCTTTGAAAGCATTCTTCAATTCTATAAATTTTTCAAGTTGTCTCTGGTAAATACGAAAAATCTCAGCAGATCCGCTACATGTATTCGTGAATAGCATCATAAGCGCGCCAAAGGGAGTTTTTGGCTCTTTGTAGAGTAGTTCTTTTTCATCATCTTTTTTCTGTTCTGTAAGGGTTTTAGGAGAATTTGATTGGAGAACCATTGAAAATTGTTGTAGTATCTTTTCAAAGTTCGCTAATTGTTCTGTAATGCCAAATACAGTTTCTTTTAAAGCTTTATTATAATGAATTGAAAAATTTAGGGATAAAATTAGATCGAAAAACTTTTCTGCCTCTTCAGGTATAGTAACAACATGTTTTTTCAGTTGTGACATGAAATTTTTATCTTTTTGCCACTCATGAAGCCTTTCACTGCGTAAGGGCACTACATGATTTCCACTAAAAGTAAAAATCTCATGGTTGGATTGAAATTCCCACACATAAATAAGAGAAAACTGTCGTAAAATATGATAGGTTAATAAAACTTTACTTTGGACTGTTTTAATTTTCTTGTTAACTTCTTGAAGATCTTGGGGCGTGACGGTGGGCAAAATCTTAGTAGTCTTTTTAAAAAACAATAAAAATTCATTCATGTTTGTATCATGCAATACTTCTTTTCTCTCGCGAGCGTCCAACAGCTGAAGATATTTATTATATAAATTAAAGATTTTTTTGTGCATTTTTTCTTGCAATTGCGGAACTGTTTTGCCAGATTTTATTTTAACATCTTTTTTTATACCAACAACAAATAGATTCAACTCCTCTGCAAGACCCGAGGGTTTATTCAACCACCAAGTTATTCCCCGAAGCATGAGAAAAAACGTGAATGGAAAGAGAAGAAGTGCACCAATAACGGCAATTGAACTCTCTATAGCACTAACACCAAAATAAAAGAACAAAGATATGAAAAGACTAAGGAGAACCGCTAACATATAACGTAGAAGATCGAGTAAAGGAAAGGGAATCTTCGTTAAAGTTGGGCGCTTCAAAGTAAGTCGGATTTGTTCCTTTAATCGATTATTTATTTCGCGTTGAAGCTTATTAATTGCCATCCCACAGTAAAAGTTCACTGGTGAAAGCTCCGATAATGCTGAATCTTGACTCATCTTTCTCTTGTTCCTCCATAATGATGTTTATACTAAGGTGATTGGCTTTGGAATTTCTTCTTTAACAATAACGCCATCATCTATATGTAAGATACGATCGCATTGCTCGGCAATCCATCTGTTATGAGTAACTAACACAAAGGTTTGACCCCGTTCACGATTGATCCTTCGGAACAAATATATAATGTCAGCCGCCGTTGTACTATCTAAATCACCCGTTGGCTCGTCACCTAAGATGATTTTTGGATTTGTAACCAATGCTCTTGCTACTGCAACCCGTTGTTGTTGTCCACC
This sequence comes from Candidatus Heimdallarchaeota archaeon, assembly GCA_015520535.1. GTDB lineage: Archaea > Asgardarchaeota > Heimdallarchaeia > Hodarchaeales > S146-22 > S146-22. Next base: position 1,515 of record WAPZ01000467.1, on the reverse strand, counting down.
TGACAGTTCACCCGGTAAATGCCCAAAGAAGCCTCCCATCCCCAATTCCCGTAAAACGGACTCTGCAGCGCGACGTGCCGTTCGATGATCAGTAAAGAGTAATAACGGCACCATTACATTCTCTAAAGCTGTTAAAAAAGGAAATAAGTTAAATAATTGAAAAATAAACCCAATATTTTTTGCGCGAAAACGCGCCAACTCTTCTGAGGCATAGGTAGAAATTTCACGGCCTGCTAACCACACTTTACCGGAAGTGTAGCGATCTAGACCGCCGATTATGTTCAACAAGGTGGTTTTTCCGCATCCACTCGGACCCATTATGGCTACCATTTCTCCTTTACGCACTTCTAGTGAAATCCCTTGTAATGCATGAACCTCAGCCGACGTACCTTGTGCATAAATTTTATGAACGTTTTCTACCTTTAAAATAATCTCGTTATTGCCATCGTTCGCCTTCATTCTTGATCCATCTCTAATAAGAAAGAATCTCTAACACGAATATTCAATCCCACCAAATTATATTTTTCTTTAAAAACCTACTTTTATTCACAATCTCAAAAAATATCAGAAGATTTCCTAATTAGGGGAAGGTCAAAAGGTTTTCTCTATTTTAGGGTTACAAAAAAGACAGAGGTAGAATAAAACTTACCTCTGACATTAAATGCAATATTATAGCTTTTGGCCACATGACGGACAGAAAATATCATTTTCAGACACAAATTCATAACACGACGGGCACACGAGACGGTTCGCACCACTTAATTTTGATGAATTTAATTTACCGGGATAAGCATCTGTGTTGACAACAGCTTGAGTATTTTCGACGGTTACTTGGCTTTTCTTTGAATTTTTAATGGGTGTTACACTCACCGTTTTGGTAGAATTGCCACTGTTGCACCATACAGCGTCCAATACGCTCGATTTTTTATTAACACCAAAGAATGTCGCAACCACCCCTGAAAAGATCCATAGAGCAATTGCAATTACTAAGGCCACAGAAAATTCTATTACATCCAAAAATATTCCCGCCAGTAGAATTACAACGCCTAAAGAACTTATTGCAGACACTATTCCATTTTTAAAGTCATTACTAACCAAATTGGTAATCCTCCGCAGCAGAAAAAATTGTTCTTTCCAAGAAATACTAGACAATCCGCATTTTTAAAACCTAAGATACGTGAATGAAATTTCCTAAAATCGTCGTGATTTTGGCTGACTAAGATAAAAAACAGTTATTTTTTTGGAAAATTCTTCTAGTTTACCGTGAAAATGCATAAAAAAGTAAACTAATTCTTTAAATTCGAAAACATTTAACCTACACCGTTTACCAAAGAATTAAGGCTTTATTCACTCTTAAAGCACACACCATTGTGAGTAATATTCAAATTACAAGAAAAATTACTATAAATCAGAAAAATCGGCACGATAGGGAACAATTTTGGTGGCATATGAAAGAAAAAGAACGGTAGAGGCTGTAACGAAGGCATTAAGTCGAGATATAAAAAAATGGTATAT
>WAPZ01000466.1 GCA_015520535.1 Candidatus Heimdallarchaeota archaeon | reverse complement strand
CTGTTACATTGTTCATCGCCAAAGAACCAGTAATTGCGATCATTTTTATAAATGGAAAATGTGCAAGTACATTGCAATACTGCTGTGCTTTTTCCCAAAATTCCTTAGAAATATTTAGACGCCTTTTTTTCTCAGAAACTAAAAATTCTTTTCCTTTTAACGTGACGGAATTCATATGCAAGCTAATTCTTTTTCTTAAAAAAGCGCTTATTTTAAGGCGTTCGATAATTTTTTCTTTATTTATTGGGATTAGTGGTAAGAATCGATATAATTCTTCCATTTTAACGGGACTGTCAAAAATATCTGCGTACAAAATATTAAAAAAAATCAAGCAATCTACTGCGAGCATATCAAAGTTTAAGGCTTTTTTAACACTTAAATGTTCTTTAATGGTATTCATATTACGCACGAAAAATCTGCTTCTAAATAAGATTTCCTCACCCAATCTTTTTATTTGATTTGGTCGGGACGTACTAAGTGTTTGCCACGAAATAAAATTTTTTAAAAGATTTTAGCTAAAAAAATATTGTAGTAAAATGACGTTAAACATATTGGTTACTGGTGCGGGTGGGTTCATCGGAAGCCATTTAATCCGTCAACTATATGAACAAGGACATTTTGTTAGAGCTGTGGACATAAAGTGGCCTTTTTATCGTGAGATAGGTCGGTGTTCCGAAAAGTATACATTGGATCTTCGTGATTATAGAAATTGCGAATTAGTCGTTGAAGACATGGATTATGTATTCCATTTAGCTGCTGATATGGGTGGTATTGGCTATATTACATCCGTTGGAGCGGATATAATTTTTAACAACACGCAGATGACATTAAATCTTTTAAAAGCAAGCATTCAAAGTAATGTAACGCGTTTTTTTTATTCATCATCGGCATGTGTTTATCCACTTTACCGACAAACAACGGAGAATGTTACGGGACTGAAAGAAAGTGATGCATTCCCAGCTGATCCTGACACCTATTATGGCTGGGAAAAACTTTACGGGGAAAAGGCATGTGCAGCGTTTTCCGAAGATTATGGTCTTAGCGTTCGTATAGCACGCTATCACAACGTATATGGGCCATATGGCACGTTTCGTGGTGGTCGTGAAAAGGCGCCGGCAGCCTTATGTCGCAAAGTTGCAGCTGCTACAAATCCCGGTGAAATAACTATTTGGGGCGACGGTAAGCAGACACGCTCTTTTTTATATATCCAAGATTGTGTTGAGGCTACAATAAAACTGATGGAAAGCAATTACGATGAACCGTTAAATATAGGTTCTGATCAACTCATTTCGATTGATGAACTTGCTGATCTTATAATCAAAATTTCTGGGAAAAAAATTACAAAAAAATATGATGTAACAAAACCACAAGGAGTGCGTGGACGAAACGCTGATATAACATTAGCTAAAAAGATTTTGGGATGGAAACCCAAAGTTTCACTCGAAGAAGGGTTGAGAAAAACATATTTTTGGGTGGAATCGCAACTCCTTCACCATAAAAAAATTGTTCGTTGAAAAAAGTGAAAATTTTAGCACTTACATCATATATTGAGCTTAAATATCGGATTGGATGCATTCCTTTATTCTGGCAACTATTTAAGAATCTTTATGAGTTAGGTCATGAATTAGTGGTTGTACCATATGCGGGAAAAGATTTGGAAACACTCTGGTGGCGTTCCTATCCGAATCCTTGTTATTTTCAATTTCGAGTTTTTAAATTTGCACTTGATGTTAAAAATAAGAGAAAAAGAAAGAAAATTCGATCTTCAACATTGCGGCCATCACAGAAAATTCCCCAATCAAAGATCAAAATTCCTCTTTCATCATTGACAAAGTTTCTAGTGGAACCTTTTTGGAAAAAAAGAATTATTGAAATTTTTCGTCAAGAAAAAGACTTTGATGTCGTTTTTTTCTTAAACATTCCCCTAACACATGTTCCTTCATTAGGAAAATTCATTAAATCAAGATTTTCCGTGAAAATGATCTATTATGACGGCGATATGCCCGTACATCTTCCCCAGTATGGTGGCTTTTCAACAAGTAATTATGTGCTTGACGACTATGTGCTAAGTGACTTTGACCTAGTACTTTCAAATTCTGGGGGCGTGGAGAAAGAGTTAAAGAACTTTGGTGCAAAAAGAGTGGGAACATTGCACTGGGGAATCGATCCTTCTGTTTTTTCCCCTATAAATGAAAAAAAGATTTATGATGTCTTTTTTTATGGATATGGATCGGAGTTTCGTGAGAACGACATGCAATATTTACTTACGCTTCCCTCTGTGAGACTTAGAGATAAAATATTTGTTATTGGCGGGAATGGCTTTAGAAATGCGTTTGGTTATGCAAAATACATTGGTGAAGTGCCAATCTCTGTCTGGCGCCGAAAAGTGGCCCAGTCTAAAATCAATCTTAATATAACACGCCGAAGTCATGCAGTGACACCCGATACCTCAACCGCACGACCATTTGAACTGGCTGCAATGAAGGCATGTATTGTTTCAAATAATCATGTGGGTCTTTCCCAATGGTTTAAAATAGGAAAAGAAATTCTCATTGCAAAAGATGCTGCTGAAGCCATTGAAATATATAGTTGGTTGTTGGATGACACGGAAACACGAAACCAAATTGCGGAATCTGCGTATAAACGCGTGTTATCTGAACATACTTATTTTCATCGCGCCAAAGAACTGATATCCAAAATCAATTCTATTTAAATGTATAGTTGGTGAATATGTTTCAAACAAGTGAATCGATAGCAGAAAAATATCAGATTAACGATTTATTTGAGAAAAAATGGAAAAAAAACGTCACAATTAGTATTCTTCTTCCATGTCTTAATGAGGAAAAGGCGTTAAAACCCCTACTTTCTGAAATTAGGAACACGCTTCAAAAGTATCAGCGACGCCGTAAACATTTCTGTTATGAAATTATTGTTGTGGATAATGGCTCAGAAGATAATAGCGCTATAATTGCCGCAGAAAATGGTGCTAAGGTCATACATGAAAATAAACGAGGATATGGAAATGCATATAGAACTGGACTTTCGGTTGCTAGTGGTGATTACCTTGTAATGATGGATGCGGATGGAACGTATGATCCACAATTCATTCCACTTTTTGTTGAACTATTGCATCAAGATATAGCGGATCTAGTTATCGGAACTCGATTTAAGGGGAAAATGGCTTCAAACGCAATGCCACGACTTCATCGCTATATTGGCAATCCAATGTTAACCTGGATTTTGAATATTTTATTCCGTGTAGCACTCACTGATGCACACAGCGGAATGCGTGCAATAAAAAAACAAGATGCCCTATCCCTCAATTTAACAGCTGAAGGGATGGAATTTGCAACTGAACTCATTGTTAAGGCTATTTTAAAAAACTTAAGGATAAAAGAAGTCCCCATTTCATATCGACCACGAGTTAAAGGGACTACCTCGAAATTACATCCATTACGTGATGGCTATCGTCATTTAAAGTATTTAATTTACTCACGTTTTGCTTTTAAATAGTCTCACGCTGTTCTTTATAAAAGAAATCAATACAATAGTGGAATTTCCAATAAACCAGGCAAATGCAACGCTTATGCTCTTGGGTATTACCATCAGAAACATTATAGCTAGCATACTTATTGTAATGACTAGAATTACCGAAAAGATGCCTAGTGAATATGAATCTGCACGCTTTTGATATTGTGTTGCCAATAGTTGACGAAATAATACTGCATATGCCCCTATAATTAATAAAATCAGGGTTAAACGACTATTATTTGGATATTCATCCCCAAATAAAGATAAAATGGAATTGCTATACAAAATGCTAATTCCAAGAGTCAAGGTTATTAATAAAAGCGTAATTATAATGATTATATGCTGTAATTGCTTGTGATTTTGTTGATATTTCTTTTTTTCAGAGATTAATGTTAAAGATGCGGTGTAAATCAGAGAATATAAGATTGACGCTAGAGACCAGGCGGGTGTGAAATAGCCGACTTCAGTTGCAGAAGCGAAAATGCCGATTAAAAATGGAAAAATTATGGTTGGTAGCAAATTTACCGTGTTTAACAAGTAATTTGCTAAGTTAAAGGGTGCGACACCTTTCAAGAACGTTGAATCAAATTTTGGTCTAAATTTGAGTAAATAGGGAAAAAAGAAGATCAAAGAACTAATAAAATCGCTTAATGACCAAGCCAGTAGAATTCCATACATGTCAAAAAATAAAATGAGGAAGAAGATGCCACTACAACGTCCCAAATTGTATAAAATCTTTTTAATCAGAAAAATATGAGTTTTGTTCATACCAATAAAAATATTATCAATATACAAC
>WAPZ01000465.1 GCA_015520535.1 Candidatus Heimdallarchaeota archaeon | reverse complement strand
TAAATTAGCCATCTCAATTCAACCTCCAATCACTTTTTTCGTTTTAATTTTGATAACCTTATTAAGACGAAGGATTACTTTTGCTTCGTTTTATTTGTATTTTTATACTCTTAACAGGGAAGTTAATCTCTGGAATGGCTTTCTAGCACTCTAGGTTTTTCGATTACACGTGGATATTCACGTATTTTTCTCTTGACAATAAGTTCTTGCAAATCTTTTCGTGCAAAAATTGCCACTGTTGGAAAATAAACAAATACATATAGAAAAACACCGATTAAAAAGCCAATAACCGAATGTAACAATAAAAATGTGCCTCCATCAATTTTTGGCTTTGGCTCTGTGGGTGGTGGTGCTTCAACGCCGGATTCAAGCGAAATCGTGTAAAAGCCTCGAAATTGGTCGTCAGCTGCATGATCATCTTCAGCATTATCAGCACTGTTAGGTCCAACCGCCCACATGACAAACATTGTTCCGCCTTCAGGAATAGCTTTGTCATATTGATCTGTTGTGTTAAGTAAACGGACAAATTCTATGGTTGTAATGCCATTAACTTCTTTACCATTCCAAGCTATGATATCAAACGTTCCACCTAGTTCTGTATCAGATTTATGATCATACACATCATCCGCATAGGCATCCACAATATATGTGCTTTGATTCTCGCTGACCCACCCTAAAATGATATCCGCTCCTTTCATCGCCGTATTTTCGCTCTCGGGTTCAAATCCTATTGATATCCATCCATCCGTCTTTCCTATCAGCCCAAAATACGCAAACTGATTAACAATAGAGACATAAACGACAAAATTGTCCGAGATATTGTTCTCAACGTCATATTCTTGTGGATTAATTATTCCATCTAAAATAGGTGGCATAACATTTTGTTGCTGTTGTTGATTGTCTTCTTGTGCGGTAGTTATATATATGTGGAGAGAATTACTAAATAAGCCGATAGTATAGAAGGATAATATGAACACTAGGAAAATGACTCTTTTTCGCAAAATTTTATGTGAGCAAGTATTTTTTCTTGTGGTGTTCAGCATTCTTTTAATTTGCAACATTATCACCTTTTTATTGTTGTCAAATATATTTGATTTAGAGTTATTATCTTATTATTCACCTATTATTTACCCAATGCAAATAAATCATTGATTGTACCACTTGTTTTTTGTTAAGTTATGTTTTGAACACGGCTAATTTTCTTTTGTGCCTTCTAACAATAATTATTGCAGACAAAATGCCGAGAGAACTTGAGACTGTTATGAGAAAGAAGGACGATGTGCTAACTTGTGAGGTTGTTGTGGATTGTGGTATAGTTTCGCTATCTTCCACCAATGAGATATGTAGACTCCATTCAAAATAATAGGAGGCATTTCCAACTAGAACATTCCCTAATTGATAATAATTTAACTCGTTGACTATACTTCGATGAAAGCTTGTATTTAAGAAAAATCGCATTTCCGCATGTAACGACCACATAGTATTGTTGTCATTTGGTAGCGTTCCATTTGCCCGTATTTTCATGTCATGATTCATTATGTAAATTCCTAGTTCTTTATTCAAAACATATGACAGATTATAAGGTGGCAGATCGTTTTGCTGATTAGAAATGCCGCTCGATTGATTTTCTGGCGGTGGATTATTGGCTATAATTTCTTCATAATATGACGTGTTAGTAGTCGTAAAAACGGGTAACCCGTCTTGTAACTCTTTAATTAGGGGTTTAAGATACTCGAAAGTAAATGCCTGTGGCGCTTGAGTCACCAGAACAATTAATGCTATTGTTTCAAAAATTCCATAATGATAAATATCAAGCCATCCATTGACATAGGAGAATGTGTCACGTTGTAAAGTTTCATTAATAATTTCAGTTTGGTTGATAAGGGTGTTACTGCCTAGAAGGGCATAATTGTCACTTACATTTTTGATTCCTTGAACCCTTATCTGAATTATATCTGTCGGTGCCGCCAAATATGTGTCTGTTAGATAGTTCGTGCCATTAATAGAAAGTTTGATATGGTCACTATAAACTTTAAATGTGAAAATATCTCCTTTTTTGACAGCAACCGGCATTGTTTCCCCAGTTACTATGCTTATGGTGGTTATTAATCCCATTAT
>WAPZ01000464.1 GCA_015520535.1 Candidatus Heimdallarchaeota archaeon | reverse complement strand
GGGATAATGGTATATACGGATGATGATGCACAAAATGGTGTGAATTTGATCCCAAGTTGGACAACTACCTTAATTAAGCCGCCATATCAACCGATTAGTGGCGATATTGATGGCGACGGAAAACAAGAATTTGTCTTTTATACAATTAGTACGCAGAATGCTGATAAAAACACTACGCTAGAAATTTATGAGGCAACTTTTGTCGCTAATCCCGTTTTTACCAATTACCTAGGCGGTGAAACAGTACTTAGAGTCAAAATTATTGCATTAGAAAAAATTATAAACGTAGTAGTTTCATTAGAATTTAATCAAACCGTTTTAAGTCTCATAAAAACTGAAAACAATCTTCAAGACCTTACACCATCTGATCCGCTGACACCAGTAGAGAAAAATGCAAATTTCACAGTAAGTGCAGAAATTAGCGCACTAAACGTTCCCTTTGTTGCCACAATAAATTATAGTTATATACCAGTTGGTATTGAATATACCCTCAATGGTACAATTGGAAATCCACCTACATTGACGTCAGCACCGCTTAACTTTTCCTTATCCGTTTATAAACAACAACCTTTAATAGAAAACACTATGATAACAGCGTTTGAAGATCCGACGTTCGATGCCAGAACAAACTTTAGTTTGATCACCAATCTTGACAAGATAAATGTTACCACAACCGTTACTGAACCCAGTTTTGGCAATCTCAGCGTTCCGATTTATGACCCATCCCAAGTACCTTCATCGAACATTACAGTAGAATATATAGCCGAAAATGGGTCTCGGATTCGAATTTCGATGCAGCCGACTGAGATACCGACGACTGCTGTGTCATCTGTCAACTTTACGGCAACCATTCCCGAAAATTTTTCCGTCGGATACCAATTAAACATTTCCATTATTGCGGTTGATTTCTTTGGTTATATGACAATTGCCAATTATACGGTTACAATTCAAGCAGTTCCAAAGCCTATGGTTTCCTCTAATCCGGCGGATGGATCTACTATTTCGGGTGTCCCAACCATTACGTTTACTGTGAGTGAAAACTTTTATTCAATTACAGAGGCCAGTATAAAACCCAACGTCACAACAGAGACATTTCAAGTAGACACGATAGAAGGCAATACGCTTACCTATACCTTTGACACTCGCCCGTATGAGAACGGTGCTGTGCAATTGGAACTTAATATTTCTTTCTTTGACGGTTCCGTATATCAATACAGTTTTACATTTATAATAGATAATCCCCCACCAACAATCATAAATGTAACTGGAATCACAGATGAAACGACCATAGAAGAAAATGGAGTTACTATTAAAGTGAATATAAGTTCACCCGTCTTTCAAATTAGTAGCCTTTCAGCGAAAGTTGATTCTACTGTTGTTGGATCTGCAAATCAACCGACAAAGACCATTAATAGTAGTGTTTCGGAATGGGAGCTTTTCCTTGACTTTTCAACGGTTTCAAATGGTACCTACAATCTCACGTTAGAAATAGAATATGTAACTAATGTGCTTTCGCAAGAAACAAAGACGACAACATACACGGTTGGCACGATTACGGTCAGTATAGCAGAACCTCCACCGGCACCACCTGTCAGCACTCAACCTACGAACACGTCAACAAGTTCTGTGCCAACAACACCACCTAAAAAGTCTCCCGGCTTTGAAATATCCTATGTTATAATTGGAATGGTGCTATCTTCTATGGTCTTCATTATATATCGGAGAAAAAGGTTAAATCGGATTTTTTAAGGTTTTTATGCTGTTTTCTTTCTTTTTTTAGTTTATGACGAAGAATATCCTCTTTTATCTCTTTTTTAGGCTGAGCACAACTTTTAAGTAATCTTTAGCAGAGCATAGTTAATCGGAACAATAGTGGCGGTAAAGGAAAATGGCTTATGTAGATGAACTTTTTGCTGCACTAAAGAAGTCTAATACGGCAAAAGAAGTTGAAGATTCTTTAATGCGTTTACAACATGCAACCGAAAATGATCAGATCATTCAGATCGCAAATGAAACGTTACTGTTATTACAAAATTTTATACGTCAGTTGTTAGAGCGTAAAGAGTTCAAAAAGGCAGCGAATCAGTATTATTTGGGAGCTAAGATCTACCAGACCTATTTAAAAGATCAGAATTCGGCAAATGCGTGGTATAGAGAAGCCGCGAATAACATGCTCAAAGCGGCACAAGAACACATAGATTGGAAGGATTTAGAGGGTGGCGCCGCATGTGTAGCAATTTCGGCGATTTTACGGATATTAGGTAATGATGACAATTTTTTGGCGCCCATTGACGAGTTTGTCAAACGCGGTTATTTTGCGCAAGGAAATGAAGTCACTTCGGGCTGCATTTATATTCCTTATGAGCTTCATAAAGCCTTAGCTGAACTCGATGCCAGTTCGTATCAACGTGCCGATTCCTATTCACAAACCTATTTATTGACGCAAAAAACCAGCGTTCCCTTTAAAGAAGCAATTTATGAGGCATTAAACAAGGTTAAAGCGGAATTTTTAGGAAAAATAAAGCAACCACATATTCGAGCCAAGATAGAACATAGTTTAGATTTAGTTTTTGGCGAAGAATTTACGCTTTATGTGGAAATCACGAATACTGGCGAAGGTATCGCACGAAACTTGACAGCAGAAATCAAAATACCCCAAGAACTACAGCTGCTTGATGGTGTTCGTATACAAAAAATGGCTCAATTTCAACCACAACAACAGCTGAAATTTCCGTTTAAATTGATGTGTCCAACGGGTGAAGGAAAACCCGAACTCACACTAAATTTTGAAATTGCCGTATCGTATTATGATGTCTTAAACAACCAGCGAAACTTAACGTTAGGACCCTATTCACTGACAATTAAAGCTTTTAAGCGTTCCGATGAACTACGCGCACGTTTAGAGAAGAATAAACAGCTTTTACAGCAAAAAACTGGAGACGTTAATATTAACCCCAATGCTGCGGCGTTAAATACTTTTTGGACCGCACAACGCAATACAATCGAAGCACTTTTTGAAAACACCGCAACTTTAATTACTCAAGAAAAATTTGATCATGCAGAATCGCTCTTAGATGCCATTGAAACCATATATTTGCCACAACTAGAGGAACATCTGAATTTTGTTCAACAAAACAACCAACACTGGGAAAATGTTGCTCATTACTTACCAGAATTGCTTAGTTATAATCAAACCTTAGAAGAAAAACTCAATAACCTCATCACTTTACTAGATGACAAATTAAAAAGCAACTGAGCTCCAAATCTATGTATTATCTTTAACACGCCCTTTAATCATATTTTTTCCTTTCAAAACGTTATATTGGTGTGTTTAATGAGAAATAATTCCCCAATTTCTTCATTATAGATCTTATTTCCTCTTATTATTCCATGTTTCATTAAACCTATCCTCATACATGGATGTTGTTTTTTTCTATCCTTTTTTGGTGCGGACTGCACGCCACTTGCATTATCGCAGATTGGTTTTTTAAGAAGAAAAAAAGTTGTTAATTTGAAAACTTTTGACGTAAAATGCTTTAAAAATTATCCTCTTATAATAAAATTCACATTTTCAGCAACATAAGGTGGGATAATCCTTGTCTTATCAACCAGAAAAATTAGGTGCTATAAAAGTAGGAAGATATATTATAGATCCAGAAACAAATGAAGTTTGTAAAGTTATTTCTATCGATAAAAGCAAGCCAGGAAAACATGGTGCCGCCAAAATCAGAATGGTACTTGAAGGATTATTTGACGGTCGCCGTCGACAATTACTTGGCTCCGTAGATATGCGTGTAAATGTACCAACCATTGACAAACGACGTGCACAAGTCATCGCAATCAATCCCGATGGAAGTCTTAGTCTCATGGATTCCGAAACTTATGAAACCTTTGACGCCGAACCACCGTCCGATGAAGCCGTTATGAACAAAATTAAAACCCTTATGGACAGCGGGAAAACTGCTGAAGTCGAATACTGGAAGACAATGAATCGAATTAAAATTGTTAATGCGTTTGAAATGGAAATGCAGTAAAACCCCACAAATATATTATTAGCTGATAAACAGATTATAAGATTGTTAAGTGTAAGCAAGTGTATAAGCTTATAATAATCTCAGACAACATGAAAGGAAAAGAAAAAATAAATGGTTCTTTCAAACATGAAAATGGAAAAGCCTCATGTCGCACATACACCTAAAAATACCTCCGACGACCATTATTATCCGTTAACCCTCTACATTCTAGATACCTCCGCGTTCCTTAATAATTTTCTTTCGTTCCTAGATGAACATATAGAACCGCCACCACCGCCAACACAACACAAGCACATCAAACTTATCACGACACCACAAGTGCTTAATGAACTACGCAATTATGCTCTTAAACAACTAGTAACCTCTGTGTTAATCCCACAGCAACGATTGACAGTCATGGAACCCTCTGCGTTATATTTAAAGAAATTAGAAACATATCTCATGCAACAAGGATATTCAAAATTTCAACAACTTAGTGAAGCTGATCTTTCAATTCTTACACTTGCCATTGAGCTTCATCATTCCACCACGTCACCTCAACTACCCCAAAATAATAATCTTGTTATCGTCTCTGATGATTATGCCCTTCAAAATGCCGCTTACCTTCTCCATATTTCCGTTCAAGGAAGTCATCCGCAGAATGAAATCACTAAAATCAAAAAATGGAGTTATAAATGCCAGTTTTGTCGAAAAACCTTTAAAAATATATCAAACATTCAACTCTCAACCGTTTCCACTAAAAAACCACCAAAAAATAAGAGTAAAAGTAACAGCAAAAATACCGTAAAATCTAAATTCAATACCCCAATACTCGAATGTCCCGAATGCGGAGGTCCCTTAAAGCCGATTATAAAAAAACAATATAGAAAAAAT
>WAPZ01000463.1 GCA_015520535.1 Candidatus Heimdallarchaeota archaeon | reverse complement strand
CTTGAAGGTTTTGACAGGATTAACCGTTTTGCAAAAGAAAATTAAATTAAAAAAAGTAGATACCCTGCTAAATTCGCGGGCGTTCTTCCATTCTCTCCGCTACTGCACGTTTTCTCGCAGAAAATTCTATGATTTTCTTTCCGAGATTTTCAAAGGCTTCATTAACATTCAGTCCTGTTTTTGCCGAAGTATCAAAATAATCAACGGTAAAACCGGCTTTTTGTGTTAAACGTGTCAATTGATTGGCAAAGGCTACTCCTTGTTCATATGTGATTTCCGTAGGTAACAAGCCACGAAGGTCAGCTTTGTTTCCAAGCACCACAACTGGGACTACACCGACTTCATTATGCTTCCATAATTCCTTTATCCATTTAGGGCTGTTAAAGAAGGTTTCCGGTCGTGAAATGTCATATACCAAAATGCCGCCGATTGCACCACGATAATATGCCGTACGGACAACTTCAAAGCGTTGCTGCCCAGCAAGATCCCAAATTTGAAAACGGACTTTCCTTCCATCTATTACAACATCCTTCATCGAAAAGTCCGCGCCAACAGTAAGTTGATAATTTTTGTCAAAGCCTTCTCCCATATATCGGCGGCGTAAGGATGTTTTACCTACGGCACCATCGCCAAGTAATGCTATTTTAAGAACTACCATTGATTCAATCTCCACCATCTATTAGCGATTATTGCTTGTCGACTATGTTCAGTCACTTTCACTCATTGCAAAATAAAAAGCTTTTGATTAAGCTTCACGCGGTAGGATGGTGTAGTGGTAGATGATGCTATTAAAATCTTTTTTATACCTTCCAATTCTTTTGAAAAAAGAGAAAAGAGAGAGTGATTCTATGAAGTGACTTGCATAAGGAAATCAGCGATTTGTTGGTTTTCTTTGGCCATTTCTTTGATTATAGTTTGCAAAACTTTACAAACCGTAATTATGTCAGGAATTTTTAGGCTATAATACACGGTAGTGCCAACTTTTCTTGTTTTGACGACTTTCTGGGCGCGTAATTTTGCTAAGTGCTGTGAGACTATGGTTTGACTGGCATTTGTCAGTTTCATTAGTTCAGTAACGGTTTTCTCGCCGGTTGCGAGAAGATACAAGATTTGAATACGTAGTGGATGTGTTAACAGCTTAAAAAGTTCCGCTTGTGCGCGAAAAAGTTCAACGCTCAAAATTAAAACCCCTCCATCAGCATGTTCGCTGTTACTGCTCTATGTGACTTTATTTTATGGGGGTTTATTTAATTAATCAAATAGGTTTTTTGGGAAAAAAAGGAGAAAAGTAAATTTGCGGGCGGCACCTACCTATATTCAATGATTTGAATATTCTCATGAAATTCTTTTTTGTTTCTAATAGATATAATGTTGAAGGAAGTAAATAAAGAAATTGACGGCTAGGGAAGCAAAAAACTGAGATCACATGTTATTGCGGAGCAAATTATTCTAATTAGTGTGATGATTACAAAGACACCAAAAATGCGTTGTAACGTCACGCCCGGTATTTTTGTTGCAATGCGTGGGCCTATTTGAGCGCCAACAATGATTCCTACGCTTAAAAAGAAGGCATAATCATATAAAATGTCTTTAGTTGCAACTTTAATAGCAATACTGGATAAGGCAGTAAATATCATGATAAATGCGCTAGTAGCTACTGCATAGTGCATTTCCAACCCAAAAAGTATCGTCAGAATTGGTACCATGAGAACTCCTCCACCGATACCTAAAAGACCTGCTACAAAGCCCGTAAGTAATCCCAACGGTAACGCTGTTAATGTTTGCTTGTTAAAAAGTAATGCGCTCCATTCATTTGCTTTCTGGATAATTGGTGGTGTACTAGTGTGTGTTGCTGATGTGGTAGTCGAATTTGAGTTTTCTGAGAAAGAAGCATGCAACGCGTCATTATTTTCATCGTTTATTTGTTGGATATTATTAGATGTTTGTGAAAGGGCTTTTTTCCTTTTTGGAAAGATGATTAGTTTTACAGCCAAGGGTGCCAGTAAAATGCCAAAAATCAGTTTGTAAAGATTAGGATCGATAATTGAACTAACATAACTTCCGATTGCTGCGCCAAGAATGGTGGATATTGCCAAAATCAAACCTAAACGATATTGAATGAGATTTTTTTTCGAATATGCAAAGGTTCCGGAACTGGCAGTGAAAAAAATCATGATAAATACAGTACCAGTGGCGATTGCAGGTTCAAACCCTAGTATTCCAATTAAAACAGGAGTTACAATTAAGCCACCACCAATGCCAAGGGATGAAGAGATAATACCAACGCCGATGGCAAACAGTATCAGAAGTATGGCAAGAATAGGATCATTCAAAGGACTAGCGATTGTCAAACCACTCACCTCAGATTTAAAAGTCAAATAAGCCTTTTTTTTCTCTTTTTAAGACTTTTTAGATGAAGACATAATTTCAGTTGAAAAGTTTAGATTTTTAAACTCCAAATGTTTAAGGCAATCAAAGAGGTTTTTCATGTTAGGCGTTCAAAAATGTCAACAAAAGACAACTGGGCACTTTATATCAATGAAGGTAGGATTCAATGGCAATTTGGCAATCTCAAGAAGACCGTGTTGGTTCAGAACTTAATTGATGCACTAGATCAATTTGGAAATCAGATTTTAGGTGAAGGTATCGCATCACTTACTATCCGACCCGAATCACGACCGTTTTCATATCCGATTACGGTATTGATTGTACGACTTGCTGAAAACATCTATTTTATATGTTCTCAACCCGAAACAACCGCAAAATTATTATTTTATACAGATATCCCGGATCTTATAGAAGATCAATTACGTGGTGTCTTAATTGGAGCAACATTGAATCATTATTCCAAATATTGGGGATCATTACTTTACCAACATCATCAACAACTAGTAGACAAGATATATAATACATGTATTGAAGCCATCGGTGCTGAAGATCGGGTAAAAATTAAAGAGGGTAATTGTAGTCTTTCTCCTTTAAGTATTCAAGAGTTAATTCAGTTTCATCATTTTCTACGTTTGTCATTAGAACAAAATGAGGACATGCTAAGCCCACAAGAATGGGCTTTAGTGTTTCATCGCCACGGTGTTCCTTTACATTTTTACTGGAACTTAGATACCCAAATGGCAATTAGTCTTGCTGCATTTATTTCACTGGTCTACAATTTCGCAGAAGAATCTTTTGGTCAAGCTTCAGCATCAATGACGTTCGGAAGCACTGAAATTCTAAAATTGGACTTTGTAACGGGAAAAGAATATATTTTGTGCGCCACACAATCAAAAAGGCTTTTTTTAAACCGTGACTTTCTCCAACATTTCCGACAAATTCCGCCTGAAGCCTTTCAAGACATTCAAGCCAATCTTACTGAATTTTTGACTAAAATTGTCTCTGAAGCCTATCGACAACAATTGACGGAAAAAGATGTAGATTCCTT
This sequence comes from Candidatus Heimdallarchaeota archaeon, assembly GCA_015520535.1. Classification (GTDB taxonomy): domain Archaea; phylum Asgardarchaeota; class Heimdallarchaeia; order Hodarchaeales; family S146-22; genus S146-22. The sequence continues at coordinate 1,728 of WAPZ01000463.1, read as the reverse complement.
AATTGACGTCTATCGAAACATTGCCGGACCTTTGGAAAAAGAATATTTAGCTTATGAGACATTGATGGAGCAAAATTTCCAACTAATCACCCAAATTAAAACGAAAATTTTAGAACACACAATTTCTGTTCCGCCACCTGACGCCCCCCTAAAAATAGTCGTCCTCGGAAGTACAGAAGCGTTTACCAAACAATATCTCCAAAAATCCCTAAATGAAATAACGGTATCGTCATGGTATGTGGGTGATCGTCCCATTCCCGTGATTACAGGTAAATATGCTCCTAAAAATTGTCAAATGCAGTTTTGGGTTATTCCTTATGATATTTTAGTAAGTGATACTGCAAGCTGGATTTCATTAGTTACAAGCGATAACGATGCACTTTTGATCCCGCTTTTAGCTGAAACTTTTATCTCCTTTACTCGTGTAAAAACGTTAATTGAATTTTGGTGGACATATTCTGGTAAAACAGCATTAAATACCATAATTCTTGCTGTTGACCCACCGAAAGAGTTTAATCCCAAGAAACCTTTTAATTTACCCAATCTTTTGCATGATTATAACTTGTTTAGAAAAGTGTTAGCACCCGAAATTCAAAATCGAATCCTTTTAGTGGCAACCTCGTTAAATGAGCAAAGCGAACGTGATAATTCGTTTGATTTACTTTATTATCATATTTTGTCAACGAAACACCAATCTTAAGAGAGGTAAGTAGTTTGTCCCTAATTCTTTATCTCCATGGCTTTGCCTCGGGCCCACAGTCATTTAAAGCTAAAAAATTTGAAATGGCGTTTAAAAACACAAAATTTGCGCTCTATAAATTCCCCATGACACCACGTCCCGAAGATTTTCAGAAAATGTTAGTGAGTCGCATTATTCAAAGATTAAAAAACTTTATAGAGGCAAACGATGATGTCAAAGGTGTGATCGGCTCGAGTATGGGCGGATATCTTGCTTCTGTTATTGCAAATGAATATCCCGAAAAAATTAACGCCGTGGTTCTTTTGGCGCCGGCATTTTCCTTTCCGTGGTTCTATGAACAATATCATGACATTTTGGCAGAGTGGAAGGAAAAAGGATATATAATGGTCGATCACTATACGTTTCTTAGAAAATTGCCGCTTCATTGGCAGTTTGTTGAAGATTTGAAACAATATCAAGATTATCATTTTGATAGATTAACGCAACCAATTCTGATATTCCACGGAAAAAACGATGAGACTGTGCCAATTGAAACAAGTCGTAAATTTGCTGCGTCAAGGAAAAATGTCACTTTAATTGAATTAGATGATGATCATTTACTACACAAAAGTATGCCATTTATTTTGAAAGAATCAGTTAAATTCTTCGAAAAAAATCTTTCTTAAGGTTCAAATTGCGCTTAGTTATGGTGAAAAAAATGGAAATGGTATATTCTGGTGAAATCGGCGAATATCATGTTGAAGTGAAAAAAGTCAATGGCGATTTAGTTTTTGGCGTTAAAAAAGGAGATCAATGGTTAGTTGAGGATTCGGATTTTGTTGTTATCCAAAAAAAAAGTTATGCCACACCAGCTGACGTGGTAAATCAAACGGGAATTGAAATTGCGCCGCCGGCAACGTGGGAAGAGTTTGAAGACTTAGTAGAAAAACATGATGCACTGAAATTGTTGCCATTAAGGGAGCTGGATGCATATATTGTTGTTTTTCTAATTGTATGAATCTTTATCAAGTAAAAACACTAATATTTGG
>WAPZ01000462.1 GCA_015520535.1 Candidatus Heimdallarchaeota archaeon | reverse complement strand
GAAATACACCACTCATTAAACTTAACAGAGTCGTCCCACAAGATGGACCCTTAGTTTTAGTCAAAGCCGAATTTTTAAATCCCGGTGGAAGTGTCAAAGACCGTATCGGCATTAAAATGATCGAAGACGCTGAAAAGAAAGGCTTGATAAAAGAAAACGCCACCATTGTGGAGCCCACGTCTGGAAATACTGGCATGGGAATTGCATTGGCATGTGTTCTCAAAGGATATAAAATGGTTTTCACCATGCCCGATAAAATGAGCCAAGAAAAAGAAAATCTCCTAAAAGCATTTGGTGCCAAGGTTATCCGCACACCCACAGCAGTAGCTCCCGAAGATCCGCAAAGTTATTACAAAGTCGCCGAGCGCATCGTTCAAGAAACGCCTAACGCTTATAGTCCAAACCAATATTTCAACCCCAGCAATCCACAAGCACATTACGAAACCACCGGACCCGAAATATGGCGGGACACCGACGGCAAGATCACCCACTTTGTAGCCGGCGTCGGAACCGGGGGAACAATCACGGGAGTCGGAAAATACCTTAAAGAACAAAACCCCAATGTCAAAATCATTGGCGTAGATCCCATTGGTTCCATTTATTATGGCCGATTTTACAAAAAAGAAGAAATCGTCCATCCCTACAAAATTGAAGGAATCGGCGAAGATTTTATTCCCGAAACAGTCGATCTCAACATCATTGACGAAATCATACAAGTAACAGACAAAGAAGCCTACCTTATGGCACGAGAATTAGCACGAAAAGAAGGAATACTGGTTGGTAGCTCCTCCGGCGCAGCGGTGTATGGTGCGATTCAGGTGGCAAAAAAAGCTGACAAAGATGCTGTTATCGTGACCCTCTTACCCGACACCGGAAGAAATTACTTAAGCAAACTATTCAACGACGAATGGATGAAACAACAAGGATGGCTCTAAGAAAAAAACATCTAAAAATTTATACACATTTTGACCAAAAAAATGCAAAAGGATGCAAAACAAATGGTACAATATGATGATTTTGAACTCAAATTCGATACTAAAGTAGTAAGAGCTGCACAACGACCAGATCCAACCACCGGCGCAATTACCACTCCAATTTATCAAACTGCGACCTACGTGCTTGATGAGATTGGAAAAGACAAAGGCTATCAATACGGTCGGACAAATAACCCAACACGAACCGTTCTTGAAAATTTAATTGCCGCACTAGAAGGCTCCAAATACGGTATTGCCTTTTCAACCGGCATGGCAGCAGCTGATGCCATTGTTCGAGCGTTATTAAAAAAAGGCGATCATATCGTTGTTAGTGACGATGCCTATGGCGGTATTTATCGCTTATTTCAACAAAATTATCGTAAATTTGGACTTGAATTCACGTACGTCGATACTCGTTACATAGAAAACGTAGAAAACGCCATAAAAGAAAACACACGTATGATCTGGCTAGAATCACCAACAAACCCACTACTAAAAGTATCGGACCTTAAAGGAATATGCAAAATCGCTGAAAACAAAAATCAAGAACGAAATAACGAACAAAAAATTGTAACGGTGGTTGATAGCACCTTTATGACACCCTATTTCTTGCGTCCACTTGAATTAGGCGCTGATATCGTTCTTCACTCCACAACCAAATATCTCAGCGGACATAATCAATTAGTCGGCGGAATGGTCGTTGTCCGTGATGACCCCAATAAATGGTATTACGAACAACAAGAGGTACTCAATCATTTTGGCAAACCCATCATCGACGAAAAGACAAATAAACCAAAAACTGAAACTATAAATTCCCTCTATGAAAAAATCAAATTCATACAAAATGCCGTTGGCGCGGTTCCTAGTCCCTTTGACTGCTGGCTCACCATCCTCGGAATTAAAACCTTGTCTCTACGCATGCAAAAACACGAACAAAACGCCAAAGAAATCGCCAATTTTCTCGCCAACCATCCCAAAGTCGCTACTGTATATTACCCAGGACTGGAAAGCCATTTTAATCACCATATTGCAAAAGAACAAATGTCCGGCTTCGGTGGCATGATCTCTTTCGAATTAAAAGGGAGTCTCAATGATGCCATCACTGTTATGAATTCTGTTAAATTGTGGGCATTAGCTGAATCTCTCGGTGCCGTCGAATCTATGATCACCCACCCAGCAACAATGACTCATGCTGCCGTCCCACGTGAAGTACGACTCGAACGTGGCATCAATGACGGACTTATCCGACTTTCTGTCGGTATCGAGGATCCCGAAGATCTAATAAATGATTTAAACCAAGCTTTTTCCAAAATTTAACCTTTATTTCTTCTTTATTTTTCAATTAAACAAACTACTACGGTATATTTTATGAATGTCGATGCAATAATCCTTGCCGGTGGAAGAAGTAAACGAATGGGATTTGATAAAGCAACCGCACTACTAAATAACCAGCCACTACTCATACATGTCATCAAACGCGTAAAAAACCTCGTCAATAATATAATCATTGTCTTTAATCAAAATCAAACCATACCTAACTTTTTACATGACAACCACTCTATACATACACCAATAAAGTGCGTACGGGACATAAGTAATATTCAAAATCCAAACATCGGAATTTATAGCGGAATGGTATCCTCTCACGCTGAATATGCACTCATTTTACCATGCGACACCCCCTTCCTCAAAAAAAATCTCCTTAAATTCATGCTCCAAACCGCACGAAATTTTGACGCTGTCATCCCCCAGTGGGAAAACGGACAAATCGAACCACTCATCGCTGTATATAAAATTAAATCCGCCTTAAAAGCCTTAAAAAATGTGATACATAAACATAACGCCAGAATTATCGAATTCATTAACCTACTACCTCATGTTTATTATCTACCAACCCAAAAAATAAAAGAGATCGACCCACACCTCCTCTCCTTTTACAACATTAACACACCCACTGACCTTAAACTTGCAAACACACTCCGACAAAAAAAATATAACCAAAATAACCTATAAATACACGAAATTTAAACTAAACAACTACAATTTCTACATCCACGCTAACGTAACGCCTTTTCTGCTGTTCTTTTTTGAGCGAAAGTTTTAAAAGTTTTTGTGAGTAATAGTGAGTGTATGGTAGTAGTGAAGGAAAAACTTTACACGGTTAAGCAGGCAAGTGAAATACTCGGAGTCCACCCAAAAACAATCCAGAAATGGGATAGAGAAGGGAAAATTAGGATAATCAAAACTCCTGGCGGACGAAAACGAATTCCAGAGAGTGAGATAAAACGCCTTCTTGGAATGCAGGAAGAGAACGGTCTAAGCATCGGCTACGCCAGAGTTTCAAGCCACACTCAAAAAGACGAGTTATTTAATGTAGCGCGAGTGAGATGCCCAAGACGTATAATCCGCTCTTGAAGCGAATGTTTAGGCAGGTGAGGAAAGTTTTCCTCAAAGCCCTGTTGCAGATCGATGCTGCACAAGTGGAAGTGCAGCCGTTTGAGATACCAATCTAAAAAGGCTTTCTTAGTGAAGGTGATTATTCTGCATTATTTTACTTTTTAGGAATTTAAACTTGTTATTATAGGCAAAGCTGAAATGCAAAAGTTAAAAATTCATTGAAAAAAAAGAATATGGCGGATTAACGAACATTTCACAGCACTTCAATAACACAATACACGTAAAATAAGAAAATAATGTAAGTAAGTCAATCAAATTACCTTAAAAATTATCATAAACCTATCATTTTTTGTCAAATGAAACACGCCGTGCGTTATTCTTATCAAGCCGCTTTAAAATCTCTATAACCAGTTTCTTCAACTCTACAATATCTCTAGCCATCGTTTCTTGTTTCTTACTAACTTCCTGTTGCGCCTTGCTGAGCGTCTGCAGTGTTTCTTCGACGCGGTCTTGACGTGCTTCAACGTCGGCGAGCTTATCATATAGGAGGTTGATGCCAAGATCGGCCACGGGATCTAAGGCCTCTTCCTCTGTGAGTTTTTTTGTTTTATCGATAATTTCTTGCGTCGCATACGATGGATTTTCTTCTACCACTTTACTTTTCATTAATAGCACCACAAGAACATACTGTTGTGCCGCTTTATATAGCTTTTCGCTTTCACGACCAGCTCTTTTGAGTGCAAAACTGCTGACCAACAAAAAACGGTTCCTAAAGCCACGACTTTCTGCCCGTCGTAATTTAGAACTGGCATCTTTGACTTTTTGAAGCAGAGTTCCCTTTTTAAGCCAGAAATTCTCCACATATTTGCTTTCAATACACGCTTTCGGGCGCAATGGTGCCTTTGTGCAGTTTGTAAGCCATGCATCACAGCCGTGCTCTTCTGGCGAAAAGTTGCGACACCCAAACCTTGCCCGTAAAAGGTGCTTCCAAATAAATTCCAAAATTAAAAGCCCAAAGGTGCGTCGAGCTGCAGATTTCAGTTCATGTATATGCGCCGGCTGCATGTTAAGGGTAGTTTTGAGAACAAAAGGATCACTGGACGTCATAAGGGCAGACTTCCTTGTTAATATTTGTGTTACGGTGTCTTTCATCGTTAAATAAAAGTTTGGTCTGTAG
>WAPZ01000461.1 GCA_015520535.1 Candidatus Heimdallarchaeota archaeon | reverse complement strand
ATGGTATTCCCTTATTTTTTTGTATATCTCCGAATGAAGTTTGATCGAGCTTTGATAGCAGTTTTAATACCAGAATATGTTTATTTACTAATATTATATGTTTTTTTCTAAAAACTAAAATGCTGACTTCGTTTCTTCTAGCTGCATTGTCTGTATGACAATCTATTTAAAGCATGTAAAAACTTACTTTTTTAGAAAGTATGGAGATAGAAAAACAATGGACGCATTAGTTCCTTCAATTGCATTATTATTTGTTGCTTTATTATTAGGAATGAAACACAGTTTAGATGCCGATCACGTAGTTGCCATATCCTCAATCTTAGCACGATCACCTTCCGTGAAAAAAACGACTGGCTTATCTCTTTCATGGGCACTTGGTCACATGATCACAGCCTCTATAATCACCTTTTTATTATTCACTTTTAAGGAGATCTTTTTAACGCAGCTTTTAGACAATTTTGAACTGTTAGTAGCTTTAATGTTGATTTTCATTGCTGTTTTAACTCTTGGTTGGGAATTTGACATTATAAAATTTGGAAAGCATAAACATGGGCATGTTCATGCTGATGGCTCCGTCCATCCCCCACATGAAACAACAGCAGAATCTACACCAATTGTTAAAGAGCACACCCATCGACATTTTTATGTCATTGATTTCAAAGGTGATTATAGTGTAATGTCGGCAATTGGCATTATCCATGGCTTGGCTTCAAACGATGAATTGCTACTTTTCTTTACGTTGACATTAGGATTTACAGAATTCCTTCCTATTTTAGTTGGCGTGTTTATCTTTACTATTGGCGTTATTATTGGAATGGTCGGATATGGGGTTCTTTTAAATTATCCAATTCTTAAATATGGCCAAGAACGCGTAGCAAGAACCGTGAATATTTCAATTGCCATTCTCTCCCTCGCGTACGCCTTCTACATAATTCTTGGCGGACAAACAATTAATTTGCTTCCTTTCATTCCCGAACTTTAAAGATACATATTTTTTTACCTTTTTTATCTTTTTAACCACTTTTTTGATGTGTTAATAATATTTAAAACATATCTAAGGTGTTTTATCGTGAGACTTTTTGGAAAATCTAGTGATTCCATTCATCCACGCGATTTAAAGAAGTTACTGGATGAAAATGTTGACATTCAATTAATTGATGTTCGCTTTCCGCATGAATATTCATATTGTCATATTCCAAGTGCAAAACTAATTCCACTCCCTCAGTTGCCATATCGAGCCAGAGAACTGGACAAAAAGAAATTAACCGTTGTGTATTGTCATCATGGTGTTAGATCTAAGTATGCTGTGAAATTTTTGAAATCTATTGGCTTTGTCAAGGTTAAAAACCTTGTTGGCGGAATTGACGCGTGGTCGAGGAAAATTGATCCGCAAATACCACGTTATTGACAATTTTTCGCTTCAACGCGGTTATTCTTTTGGTAGAAAAGACCTATAAGTGAGAGGTATAGGTGTCAGTACTGGTGTTGTTGCTTGTTACAATGCGTATGTGGGGCGTCGATTTCAGATTTTGAAGATTACAAAATTATTTTTGTCAAGAAAGATTTATTAGAACTGGATATTTTATGTCCCAATGAATACTGTCCGTTACGTGAATTAGGCTATCTCAAATTTTCATTTGACAAAATAAACAAAAAAGTGCGGTTTGAAAAGGCAAAATTTTATACCCCGTATGTAACATGGAACGTAGCCCGATTCGGAAAAGAAAAGGTCGAATCCCTATTGAAGCGACAACTAAAGCAATTAGTACTTAATGTTTCTCCTACCATAAAGGCTGAAATAAAAGACGTGGCAAAAAAGATGGGATGATCGTGGCACGTGCACAAGAAAAGAAAATCACACACTTTCCGTCAGTACATTTTTCAGTAACTGATGTGCTTTGGCTAAGTGGTACGCATTTTTATCGAAAATTATTTCGAAATTTAGTGGTTTTAATTGGAATGGCGTTAGGTTTTGCGTTTTTAAGTTCCCTTCTGTTTGAATCACTTCTTTTTTCAGAAAAAATGAGTGGCTTGCGCGTGCCAGAATATTTATGGTGGACAAGTGCGATAACGCTCATCATCACCTTTATGGGGGTTATTAATAGTCTTATTATTTCAATTCGTGAGCGAACCTCAGAAATTGGCGTGTTAGTCACCTTAGGTGCACAAAATAAGTATATTATGCTTTATTTTTATGTAGAGATACTTTTTTTCGGTTTTGTCGGAAGTTTGGCTGGTTTTTTTATTGGTTTTCTTTTTAGTATCATCGTTGCATTATCTCGTGTTGATATACTATTTATTGCACAAACGCTTGCAAATTTGGAGAACATTGTTTTGGTAACAGAGGTGTTGGTCTTCATTGTAATTTTGGGCGTACTCTTTTCCAGTATATCGTATATTTATCCCGCTATCAAAGTCTTACGAAAAAATCCAACTGAAAACTTACGGTTTGAAGTGTGAAGACCTTGCAATATCCATACGCCGTGGAAACGGAAAATGTAGAGAAAATATATTATTTGTCGAAGCAACGAGGCGAGAATGAGCATTCTGAGCTTATAGTACATGCGCTGAAAGGATGTACTTTTAAAATTAAGGATGGCGAGTTTGTTTCCTTGTTAGGACCATCGGGCTCGGGAAAAACCACGCTGTTGGAAATTATTGGTGGAATTGTACGACCAACGCGTGGTAATGTATTCTTTTATGGGTTTGATTTAACCGCAATAAAGGCGAAAGAATTAGCATTAATTCGTTTAAAGGCAATTGGTTACATTTTTCAAGATTTTCGCTTAATTCCAGTGCTGTCAGCCTTTGAAAACATCGAATTGCCAATGGTTTTTTCTGGAATTCCTCGTGAAGTTCGCCATAAAAAGGCTCGTGAATTATTGAAAATGGTTGGATTAGAAAATTTCGGTGAACATAAGCCTCCACAGCTTTCTGGTGGTCAACAGCAACGGGTAGCGATTGCTCGTGCATTGGCAAATGATCCAATGCTGTTGTTAGCTGACGAGCCCACAGGAAATTTGGATTTGGTTACTGCTATGAAAATTATTAAACTCTTACGAACAATTGCAAAAGACTTAGAAATTACAGTTTTATTGAGTACACATGATCTTAAGATCATAGGGGTATCGGATCGAATTATTCGTATTCGTGACGGAGTTATTATTTGAATTCCAAATGTAATGTAGGTGAATTTTGTGGCAAATGTTCTTTATCGTCTTGAAAACGTTTGGAAAGTTTATACCTTATCGAAGACACAAGAAATACCCGCCTTACAAGAT
>WAPZ01000460.1 GCA_015520535.1 Candidatus Heimdallarchaeota archaeon | reverse complement strand
TTTTAGACATTGGTGTCCTTTTTGGTGCATTGAATGCCTTTCGAGTAGCGGGAACTTTTAAAGTAATAGAAATACATATGACACATTGGACAAGCACGTTACTTGGGGCAGTCACTCTTCTTATGCTCGGACAAATATTTTTTTTCTTGTCTTACATCAATGAGGAAAAGAGCCCATTTCATATTGGAACGCTTGTAAGTTTTTTTTTGTGGGTAGTGGGAATTTTTTTTAATTATAGTGCCGCATGGTTCAAAAATGGAACTATCCTCGGTATGGAATTCCATTTCATAGCTTTTATTGCCTTTTTCAGCTCTATTATATTTTATTTCATTTTATGTTTGAGCTTTGTGGGACGTCCCATATTTCGTGAACGTCTAAAAGAATTTAACTATGTACCTATCTTCTGGATTACAGGTGTAGCATGGTTAGTCTTGTCCGTGTACTTTTTTCAACGTTCAGATACCAAATTTCCTGGAACCATTGTGAATTCATTATTTTTACACAGTTATCTTTTTGGATTTTTCATGTTTACTCTGTTTGGAAGTCTTTTTTTTGCTATACCGTGGCTATTTGAAGGAAAACAGCCAACAACAGCAACTGTTCTTTTAGATTATATATTATTCCTTTTAGGTGCGACTGTGGTTGTTTCACAAGAATATTTAAAGCAAGAGTTTTTCGATATTTGGTTTCTCTCATTTGTGGGCCCTGGAATATATGTACTTGCATTTTTAGTATTCTTCTTATGGTTGGCAGATTTCATTTATCAAAAAGGAATAAACCTTTCTATTGGCGGACTTCTCGTTGCAATTATAATGTTTGCATTTTTCTTGACAGATACTGTTATGGCTTCCGTCTTCCCTATCTGGGTACCGTTTAAACATGTACATCTAATGTTTCTTGGTGTTTTATTACTAACGACAATTTCAATCGGCAGTCAAATTCTTTTAAAACAATATGCCGGCACAGTCATAGGGTCAACTGAAGGGAAATGGAACTTCAAGGAAATATTTTCGGAGTCAAAATTGCAATCTTTGAGTTTAATCTTAGTTATCGCATCTGTAGTTATGATTATTCTGCTGTTCACCTTAATTAGCTTGGATTGGTTTCCTGTCGCGGATATTTACAATCTAATTGGCATTTTCGGCATTGTACTTTTAATTTCTCTTCTCGTTACAGAATTTTATATCGGCCGTACTTTGCTTCAAGAAAAAAACGTGGGGTAGTAAAAACGCTCTTCTTTCCTTTAGCTTTTTCACTTTTTATCCTAAGTTTTTCTTTTTTTTTTGTTAGCGTTAAAAGAACAGCAAGTCTACTGCCTTTTTCACTAACTACGACTTTTCCAGTAGTACTTTATAGGGACAAATTGCACATGTCAACCGATACTCTTTAGACGTTGCGACACTAAAAAAATCGGTGTTATGGGAAGATACCATTATCGGTATCAGTCTGCTGTTGCGGCATCAAACCGTCACATACCACCTAACTAACAGTAAATAAGTCAGTCAGCCCGCCAGCCATCCCGCCAGCCAAACCGATAGCCAATCGTCTATCTCCCTCTCTGGTGAGTGAGTAAACGAGTGAGTGAGTAAATGAGTGAGTCGGCTATCTACCCATCTACCTACCACGAAGTACCTCGGTTGCCAACCTTTATATACTCCCACACTTCCGCCTTCAATGGACTGTCACACTTAATACTTGATAAATTTCTGTTAGGACAAAAAAGAGAAAAATTTGGAAGGATAGGAAATAGAAAAAAATTAGATATAGTTTATAATTTTTAAAGAAGCGTTTTTTTATTACAATTTATTTCGTCCTTCTTTTTTTAAGAACTGTCAATCCAGTTAGACTAATTATTGCAGTAAGTCCAACAATTAGTTCGAATCCAGGTGCTGCAGCCTTACTGAAAGGTTTACGTCCACCGGGTTCTCCAACTTCAAAGTATCCGTACATTCCAGCGTTAAAATGACCGAAAAATGAACAATAGAATGGTACATAAGTATCTTCATTTGGAGTGACCCATGATGTAATGTATACAGGTGGGTTTGATGCGCTTCCAGTATCGTTTGTGGTTGCGTTATCTGGAACAGGGCCTAGTAAGATGTCACCGGCTTGCGGATCAGATCCATCTTTGATTTCAGTCCAGTCACGGCTGAGTACAATGATTAAGTTGTGTTGAACACCTTCATCGATATTTTTGAATACGATAGTATAGTTTGTGTTTTTCTCTACTTTTATCGCTAATGGAGATGTATTATTAAATTTTGTATTTTGTGCTACAATGATAATTGTTTTATTCGCTACAACGGTTGTATTCTCTGCTTCTGGAGCAGCGTTAACGGATGCAATAGCAAGCGAACTTAAAACAAAAAGAGCTATTAAACCAATATATGCTAGGTTTTTTGGTTTCATTTATATCACCTTTTCTGTTGTTAGACGTTTAGTAACGTCCAACTACATCTTTTAAAAAGATCTTTTAAATTATACGATTGTGGGACAAATGCACCCAACACACTTTTTTAATCAGAGATTTATATTTGTGTTCAGCATTTCAAAAACTGTAAAGATTGCGA
>WAPZ01000459.1 GCA_015520535.1 Candidatus Heimdallarchaeota archaeon | reverse complement strand
TTTTTAGATAAATCAATGGATTTACTGGAAGCAACCGTCTAATTATTCGTATATAAGAAATAAATTAAGATAAAGGATGAGATTAAACCAATGAAACTCCTAATTTCTGATATAGATGGCACATTAGCGGATAAGAACGAAATTCTTACCATGAATTCAATTAAAGCAATCGCTTTAGCAAAAAAACACGATTTTCGCGTCATTTTAGCATCGGGAAATCCTTATCCCGTCACTTTAACAATTTCATGGTACTTAGGGGCTCAAGATTGGGTCATTGCAGAAACTGGTTGTGTTATTGGAAATGATTGGAATTACTATCAAATATTTTCCGATAGAAATCTCATTTTACAAGGCGAAAAACTCCTTTTGAAAACGTTCCCTGGTAAAGTGCAAATCTCACCAACTAATTCGTTTCGTCTAGCTGATACAGCAATATATAGCTCTATCCCAGTAGAAATCCTACAAAAAACGCTTACATCACATAATCTCCCCTTGGAGTTGAGAGATTCCGGATTTGCTATTCATATCATTCCACAAGGCATCAATAAAGGATTTGGCTTGCAAGAAATTATAAAAAAATTGAAAGGCTCACCCGAGGTAATTGCGGTGATAGGTGATGGTGATAATGATTTAGATCTTTTTAAACATGCAACTATAAAAGGTGCCGTGTCTAATGCGACCACCACTATAAAAGAGCAATCTGATTTTATCTCCACAGGAAAATTTGGCGATGGAGTATTAGAATTTGTACAATATCTCATAAAAAACTATTAAACCGCATAATTTGAGAAACAAACTACAATGTTTTCTTTAAGATTGCCTAAATCGAACTTTATCGCCATAAAATACTTAAAATACTATTCATCATATTTCATTAGAGCATGCACAGCAAAAATGCGGCAGCAAGGAAAAAAAATTTTCGATTTCTTATTTTGGTTAAAAAGAGAGGTGTAAAAAGTGGTTGAATATATTGGACAAAAGAAGCACACCGAAGAACTCCTATTGAAATATGCGACGAAGCTGAAGGGAGTTTCGAAAGAAGATGTGAAAGAAGTATACTTTCCTTTCCTAGATTTAGTAAGAGAGGTAGCTGAAGATAAGATTGCACCCCATGTAAAAGAATGGGACGAAATCGGCGTCAAATTAGAGAATGGTCGAGCAGTTTTTCCGCCAGGCGTCCAAGAAGCCTATAATGCCTTTGTAAAAGAACAAGGACCGCAGCTTTATGAAGCATTAATTCCCGAAGAGTATGATGGCTTAGGCTTCCCACCACTTATCTTAGGGCCCACCATGGAAATCGTGGCCTACCATGATGCTTCCTTCTCCGTCACCTTAGGCTTAGGTGCAACAATCGTCGAAGCTATTGCCTTAAACCCCACGCAATACTTAGTAGATAAGTATTTTCCGCTGCTAAAAAAAGGTGAAGTCGGCGGATATGTTGGATTTACCGAACCAGAAGCTGGAAGTAACCTTAAAAACGTAAAAACCACTGCCGAGTTTGATGGTGAAAACTTTATTATCAAAGGACAGAAAATTTTCATCTCTAACGCTGGCTTTGCTGATTTAGGAATTGTCTTGGCAAAAAACATTATTAATGGACGCGAAGAAGGCACAAGTGCGTTTCTCGTAGAATCCTCTTTCCCAAATGCCGACGATGATTCGGAACCCGGTGTAAAATGCGAACGCCTAGAAGAAAAACTCGGGCTTCATTCAAGCGCCACTGGTGTTTTAAGCTTCAATGTTATCGTTCCCCGCGAAAATCTGTTAGGCGATGCCGGACAGGGATACGAACAAGTGTTAGAGCGCTTATTAGGTATGCGGATGGGTGTAGCCTTCCAATCGGTGGCACTTGCCGAACGTGCTTATCAATTAGCACATGAGTATGCTCAACAACGCGTGCAGTTCAAGCGCCCAATTATTAGTTTTCCCGGGGTTAAAACAAAATTAGATGGAATGGCGATCGCCATCAAAAAAATGAGAACCTATGCATTCGAAGCCGCGTACGCACTATCCAAATATTCTAGAGGTGAAACTTTACTCACATCTGCCCTTGAAAAGTATCCCGAAGATCAATTAGGTCCCGTAAAGCGTTTTGGAAAATTATATGCGAAAGGACTGGTAAATTATGTTGTAAGTAAAGCAAAACTCTATAACTCCGAAGTCGGATGGCATGTGGTCGATGATGCCCTCCAGATACATGGTGGAAATGGTTACATTCGTGATTATGATGTGGAACGCCTTTTAAGAGACTTTAGAGTCTTTAGAATCTACGAAGGAACCTCTGAAATTCACGAATTCATCTTACTAAAAGCTCATGGCTTTGCAAGTGTCAAGGACCCCAAAACACTCGCAGACCAACTGATGAGCGGCGGCGGAGCTCCAAGAAAGCCTTCAGAGGAACCACTTGATTATGAAAAAATCGTTCTAACACGCTTCCCAAGTCTTGAGGCTGTGTTTAAATCCGAAGAAGGGAAAGAAGGAACTTATCTATTTGATTAAATTTTCTATTCTCTTTTTTCACATTTTTTATAATTTTCTTTGCTTGTTATAATTTTAGCAAAAAATAATAGGATAATACATAATATAGTCGGCCGGTGGTCGCCGCAAAAACTGAGTGGGCATGAGTTAGAGAAAAAGAAGAAAAACAAAAAGATAAAAGTGATGAATATCAGAAAAACTCATGCTGCCGCAAATAAAGAAATAAATTAGAAAGATTTTTCAATTTTTTTCCAAAGGTTTCTTTACCCGAACCTTTAGATTTAGACTTTCTTAATGGTAATTTCAATGGCTGAAACGTTGGATTCTCGGCCACCTTCGCTTTCAATGCTTTCAGTTGAGATACGAATGTCGTCGATTTCCACTTGTCCCTTCATCAGACGGCGTCGAATGACTTCAGCTACATCTACCGCACGAGAAATGGCTCGTCCTCTTGCCTTAAGAACGACTCTTTGTACATTAGATTCATTCAATTGTGCTAAAGCAGCTAACACATATGAGGTTACTGGCTTTTGTCCAATATAGATAACTTGTTCTTCTTCACTCATTTATGATACCTCTTTGAGTTTTCGTTTTATTTAAGTTTTTTTGCTTTTTGCCCATTTAGTGATAGATATTTGGTTCTATTTTTGAATTTGTTGAGGGCAATGTGAGGATTCTTCCTCAGTCGGCAATCTTTTCGCAATAGAAAGCTTCAATAACGTTTACTGGTTAAACATTGCTATATAGGCCCGGGTTATGAAGATTGCCCTCATTTAACTCTTAAATTATTCAATATAAAAACTTGTTTGCATATTTTGTCCATGCCCATCTCCACCACCACTCACTGACAAAAGCCATTTAACATTGATTCTTTCTTGTAAAAACAGAAATAATGCATTGCTATTGCTTTTAATATTTCATGAGGTTAAGAAATATGAATTACGTCTTTGATATACGCGGTAAAAAATTTGAAAGAAAGGAATACAAAAAGATTGTGAGTCTGGTACCAAGTTTAACAGAAACACTCTTCGACTTAGGGTTAGGCAATAACGTGATAGGCGTAACACGATATTGCATTTCTCCACCTGAAGCAATGAAGCCCCCACGTGTCATCGTCGGTGGACCTAAAAGCCCAAAAATAAAATTAATCAAAGAACTACACCCAGATATAGTAGTTGCGAATAAAGAAGAAAATCAGTTGAAGCATGTCCAAAAAATCGAATCTTTCGCCCCAGTATTTGTCACTTATCCGACAAATATTCATGAATGCATTAAAATGTTGAACGATTTAACATTACTCTTCAATAAAGACCGTGATCCTCATGTCCAACGCAAAATAAAACATATCGAAAATACCTACCAAAAAATCAGCACCGCAGAAAGAAACCATAAAAAAACTCTACGCGTTTTTTGTCCAATTTGGAAAAATCCATGGATGTCAATCAATAAAAACACGTTTATTCACTCAATGTTGGAAGCCGTAGGATTAATTAATATATTCTCTGACAAAAAAGATCGCTATCCACAAGTAACTTTGGAGGAAATTCGTGAATCAAAGCCAGATCTTGTTCTTCTGCCCGACGAGCCGTATCATTTTAACGAAAGTGACGTTAAAGCATTACACAAAGAATTACATCTGCCAATCGAAAGAATTAAGCTTGTTAAAGGAAAATATTTAATCTGGTATGGAATGAGAATCGATGAATCTCTAACAGCACTGTTTAACATAATCAAAAAAATTTCAAGCACCTAATGAAGAATATAGCATTAATTCACGTCAAAAAGCTGAAAAAAATGAAATAAAAACAGAATCTATAGAAAAGGAAAAAAATAAATTTATTCAAATTTTATGTTCAACGACAACGGATTTTTAATGAATTGTTATTTCTTTTCCGACGTCTCCGTTTATCTTTCCGCGTGACATAAC